>CAMDVZ010000264.1 GCA_945878895.1 Caenispirillum bisanense
GCGGATACGGTGGCGGCGACCGCAGCGGCGGCGGGGGTGGCTATGGCGCCCCGCGCAGCGGTGGCGGCTACGGCGATCGTCCTCCGCGCGAAGGCGGCGGTGGCGGTTACGGCGGCGGTGATCGCAGCGGCGGCGGGGGTGGCTCCGGCGCCCCGCGCGGCGGTGGCTTCGGTGATCGTCCGCCCCGCGAGGGCGGCGGTGGCGGCTAGGGCGGCGGCGACCGTAGCGGCGGCGGCGGTTACGGCGGCGGCGACCGCAGCGGCGGCGGCGGTTACGGCGCGGGTGGCGGTGGTGGCGGTTACGGCGCGGGCGGCGGCGGTGGCGGTCGTGGCGGTTATCCGCCGCGTGCCGGCGGCGGCGGTTTCGACCGTGGTGGCCCGCCGGGCGGTGGCGGCGGTTTCGACCGCGGCGCTCCGCCCGCGGCTCCGCCAACCGACATGATCGAACGCGAACGTCGTCGCGCGCCCGAGCGCGAGCGCAAGCGTCACGACGCCGACGACGTGTCGGAGGATTAGTCTGGCGCGCCACGCGGCGCTGCCAGTATGTTGAGCAACGCCCGCCGGAAACGGCGGGCGTTCGCATTTCGGCCCGGCGCATCGTCGCGTGGCCAACGCCCGAGGACAGCATGGTCGCGCAGTTTCCCTATTTCGTTTCCGCCCTCGAATGCGGCATGACCGGTGAACCGCTGCCGGTCGGCGAACTGCACAATCTCTCGCCCAAGGGCTATCCGATCCTGGTTCGCTACGACCTGCCGGCTGTCGCCAAAGCGGTCACGAAGGGCATGCTGAAGGACCGGCCGCAGGATATGTGGCGGTTCCGTGAACTGTTGCCGGTCGAGCGGAGCGAGAACGTCGTCAGCCTCGGCGAGACCTGGACGCCGCTGGTCCCCCTGCCGGCGTTGCAGAAGAAACTCGGTGGCGGCGAAATCCTGGTCAAGGACGAGGGGCGTTTGCCGACCGGCTCGTTCAAGACCCGCGGCCTCGCCATGGCTGTCAGCATGGCGAAAGAACTCGGCGTCCGCAAAATCGCCATGCCCACCAACGGCAACGCCGGCGCGGCGCTCGCCGCCTACGCCACGCGCGCCGGCATCGAGTCGATCGTGCTCTGTCCCGACGACACGCCGGTGGTGAACATCGCCGAAACGGCATTGCAGGGCGCCAGGGTCTACCGCGTCAACGGCCTGATCAACGATTGCGGCAAGATCTGTGGCACCGGCAAGGTCGAAGGCGGCTGGTTCGATTTCTCGACCCTGAAGGAGCCCTACCGGATCGAGGGCAAGAAGACGATGGGACTGGAACTGGCCGAACAACTCGGCTGGGACGTGCCCGACGTCATCCTCTACCCGACCGGCGGCGGCACCGGCCTGATCGGCATGTGGAAGGCGTTCAACGAGCTGGAAGCGATGGGCTGGATCAAGCGCAAGCCGCGCATGGTGGCGGTCCAGGCAACCGGCTGCATGCCCATCGTGAAAGCCTACGAAAGCAACGCACGCCACGCCGAGCTGTTCGAAAACGCCCGCACCGTGGCGGCCGGCATCCGCGTGCCGGTGGCGATCGGCGACTTCCTGATCCTCGACGCGGTGCGCGATTCCGGCGGCTTCGCCATCGCGGTCGACGACGATGCCATCGATGCGGCCCGCACCGAGGTCGGCCATCGCGAGGGCCTGCTGCTGTGTCCCGAGGGTGCCGCCACCTACGCCGCCTACGTCAAGGCGCTGGGCGACGGACGCATCGCCAAGGACGAGCGCGCGATGCTGTTCAACTGCGCCACCGGCCTGAAATACCCGATGCCCGAACCGACCGCGCGGCTGAACAAGGACGCGCCGATCGACTACGCAGCGCTGTAGAAGACCCGGGTCCGGGCGGCCTCATCGAAGCGGCGCCCGCGGCTGGACGCCGCCGCGCCTGCCCGGCCGCCCGGTCCGCGCGCGAGTAGCCATTGCCCGAGCGGTCTGAACGGCGTCGATGCCCGCGCCAGCGCGATCGCGACGTCGAAAAGCTCCTCGTTCGGAGCCGCCATCGCCACGTCGAATTCCGGACTTGCCATCGACCATCGCGCGTCGTTCAGGCGGTGCCGCCAATGCCCGCGCGCATGCGCCTCAGGCCGCGGCGAAGAACGGCCTCAAATTCGCGCGGATGCGATCCAGCACCGGCGTCGCCGCGGCCGGCACCGCGAACGCCTTGCCCGTGATCATTTCGTAGGCGCGGATATAGACGGCGGCGGCTTCGAGGATGATTTCCGGCGGAATCGGCGGTACCGGCTCGTTGTAGGGATCGCAGCGAGCGGCCACCCAGGAGCGGATCTGGTCCTTGTCGAAGCTCTCGGGTCGCTCACCGGCGGCGAATCGGGCCGGGTAGCTCCCGACGAACCAGTAGCGGCTGCTGTCGGGCGTGTGGATCTCGTCGGCCAGCACGATCGAGCCATCGGCGTCGAAGCCGAACTCGTATTTGGTGTCGACGAGGATCAGCCCGTTTCTCGCGGCGATCTCGCGGCCGCGCGCGAACAGCGCCAGCGCCAGCCGCGTCGTCTCCTCCCACTGTGCCCGGGTCAGCAATCCCTGCCCGACGATCTCGGCCGGCGTCAGCGGCGCGTCGTGGTCGCCCTGGTCGGCCTTGGAGGTCGGCGTGACGATCGTCCGATCGAGTTTCTGATTGTCGCGCAGGCCGTCGGGAAAGACGATGCCGTACATCTCGCGCTTGCCCGCCTTGTACATCGACAGGATCGAGGTCGAGGTCGTGCCCGCGAGGTAGTCGCGCACCACGATCTCGACCGGCATGATGCACAGGCGCCTGCAGCGCAGCACGTTGGGATCGGGATAGTCGATCACGTGGTTGGGGCAGATGTCGCGCGTGGCGTCGAACCAGAAGCGCGCCACCTGGGTCAGCACCTCGCCCTTGAAGGGCAACGCCGTCAGGATCAGGTCGAAGGCACTCAGCCGGTCGCTCGCCACCAGCAGGCGGGTGCCGTCGGGCAGGTCGTAGTTGTCGCGCACCTTGCCGCGATAATGGCCCGGAAGTTCCGGAATCGTGGCGTCGCGCAGGACGCTGTCGAGATGCGGTGCCAAGGATCGGATATCCACGCGCAGACCTTTCCGGGTTCGGAGGCAGCGGCCCCCGGTCGCGCCCCTCTAGCACGAGGGCCTGTGAATAGCGGATTCCGCTTTGCGCGCGGCCCGCTTCGGGCGACGCTGTCGCTCCCGCCGAGGGGCGGACCATCGAGGGGGCAGCGATGCGCCGACGCCAGCTGTTGACCGCCGCGACCGCCGTCGCGCTGCCTGGCGTCGCGCGTGCCCAGACGACCGACGTCGACCTCAAGCTGGTGCTGGCCATCGACGTCTCGCGCAGCATCGACGAGGACGAGGCGCGCCTGCAACGCCAGGGCTACATCCAGGCCCTGACCGATCCGCGCGTGATCGACGCCATGACGGCGGGCCAGCACCGCCGCATCGCGCTCTGCTACATCGAATGGGCCGGCGACCATTTCCACAAGACGACGATCGACTGGACCGCGATCGACGGCGCCGCGGCGGCCGGCCGGTTCGCGGCCGCCATCGCCGCGGCACCGCCCGAATCGGAACGCTGGACCGCCGTCGGCGCCGCCTTGCGATACAGCGGCGAGAAGCTGGCTCGCTCGCCGTTCCGGGCCGCCCGTCAGGTGATCGACATCTCCGGCGACGGCAAGAACAACAATGGCCCGCCGGCCGAGCGGGTCCGCGACGAACTGGTGGCGCGCGGCATCGTGATCAACGCGCTGCCGATCGTGAACGACCGGCCAACTTTCGGAAGGCCACCGCCGGCCGATCTCGACGTCTGGTTCGAGGAGAACGTGATCGGTGGCCCCGGCGCCTTCAGCATCGTCGCCAAAGGCTTCGGCGATTTCGCCCGCGCCGTGCGCACCAAGATGACGCGCGAGATTTCCTGAGCCTCACCCCCCGACGCGGATCACCGGCTTGCCGACGCTCTTGCGGTCGAGCAGCGCGCGCAGGGCCGACGCGGTGGCGTCGAGGCCGCCCGCGACGTGGACGCGCGGCGCGATGCGGCCCTCGGCGACCCACGCCAGAAGCCGCGCCAGAATCGGCGCATTGGCGTTCAGCGCCGGATCGGCCCGCACGTGGCCGCCCCAGTCGACGCCGACCAGCGACGCGCGCTTGAGCAGGGCGAGATTCAGCGGCAGGCGCGGAATCTCGCCGGCCGCGAAGCCGACCACGAGATGGCGGCCACCGGGCGAGAGGCAACGGAACGCCGTCTCCGAATAGGGTCCGCCAACCGGGTCCCATACCGCGTCGATGGCGTGACCGGCATTGGCGGCTTCGAGCGTCTTGCGCCAGTCCGGCCGGTTATAGTCGATCGAGAGCGCCGGCGCCCGATGCTTGCAGGCCAGCAGCTTTTCCGCGCTGGAGGCCACCGCGATGGTCCGCGCTCCCATGGCTTTGGCAACGTCGAGGGCGGCATCGCCGACCCCGCCCGAGGCGCCCAGCACCATCAGCGTTTCGCCGCGTTTGAGATGGCCACACGTGTCGAGGCCATACAGCGCGGTGCAATAGTCGACCAGCATGCCCGCGGCGATGGCCGGATCGATGGCGTCGGGCACGACGGTGCAGGCGCTGGCGGGCAGCGCCACCCGCTCGGCCAGCGCGCCCAAGGGCGACAGCGCCACCACGCGCTTGCCAACCAGGGCGGCGTCGACGCCCGTCCCGACGGCGATCACGCGACCCGCCATCTCGCTGCCGGGAACGAACGGCAAGGGCCGCTTCACCTGGTAGGCGCCGCGCACGTAGAGCGCGTCGACGAAGCCCAGCCCCACCGCCTCGACCGCCACCAGCGCCTCGCCCGGCCCGGCGGTCGGCGCCGGCAGGTCGCGCGGGACCAGCCCCTCGGGCTCGCCATAGGCATCGCACTGGATCGCTCGCATCGATGGTCCTCCCGGCCTCACTCTAGCCGCGCCGACTGCCGGCGCGCATCCCGTCGTTGGACGCCGCCGACAGATGTCGGAGGTCGCCAGCCGCGGCGTGCCGCCCTGTCCGGAACACACCCCCCACCCTTGCCGTTTCGACCGGACAAAGCCGATTGCGGCCGGACGAGGCCAATTTTGGCCGGACAAAGGCTACTTCGACCGGACAACGGCCGGACGGCATGTCATTTCTTCCGGACACGGAGCGTATTTCGGCCGGACAGACCCCGGACGAACGTCGGTCAATTGTCGGACGGCAAGGCGTGCGCATCGGACGACGGCCGCCTTCCAGACATTGCATAACCCGGGCAAACGATTCGATTCCGAAACACGCGGACATTGAGGCTCCAGCCGTTGGTATTTTATTGTAAAATAATATAACATTCTCATTGTGATTTGTCAACGCCCACCGATCAGGACAGCCCCGGGATCATGCGCCATGTCGAGCAGCCGGCAACCCCGGCGCTCGAACGAGCGGCTCCGCCGTCCCGCCGGGCCGGCGACGACATGATTTTCGATTGTGTCGGTTGACAGGTCCGGCGGTGGACGGTGCTACACTGGCGACCACGAAGGAAGTCCAGCACGGGTAGTCGACATGAAAATATCCTACGGATGGGTGATCGTCGCGGTCGGCGCCTTGATGACCTGCGTCGGCATGGGCTCGATGTTCTCGCTGGCGGTGTTCCTGCAGCCGATCTCGGCCGACACTGGCTGGTCGCGCACCGGCGTGTCGACGGCGATGACCATCGACTTCCTCGCCATGGGCGCCGCGGCCTTCGTGTGGGGCTCGCTGTCGGACCGCTACGGCACCCGCGTCGTGGTGCTGTCGGGCGCGATTTTGCTCGGCCTCGGCCTGATCGCGGCCAGCCAGGCCACCTCGCTGCTCGCCTTCCAGCTGCTGTTCGGGATCGCCATCGGCGTCGCGGTCGGCAGCTTCTACGCGCCGATGATGGCGGCGGCCTCGGGCTGGATCGAGAACAACCGCAGCCTCGCCGTGGCGCTGGTGTCGGCCGGCATGGGCGTGGCGCCGCTGACGGTGGCGCCCTTCGCGCGCTGGCTGATCACCGCCTATGACTGGCGCACCGCCATGCTGATCATCGGCGTCACCGCACTCGTGTTGCTGGTGCCGGCGTCCTTCCTCGTGCGCCAGCCGCCGGCCGCGCCGGCACCGACGCCGGGCATCGGCGTGGCGCCGGTGGCAATGCCGGACGCCCATCGCCTGACGGCCGGCCAAGCGATGGGCACGACCGCCTTCATCGCCATCGCGCTCACCCACTTCGCCTGCTGCGCCGCCCACTCGGGGCCGATCTTCCACATGGTCGCCTATGCGGTCGGCTGTGGCCTGCCGGCGATGACGGCGGTGACCGTCTACAGCGTGGCGGGTTTCTCGGGCCTGATCGGCCGGCTGGCGCTGGGCATGACGGCCGACCGGATCGGCGCCAAGCCGACACTGGTGGCGGGCCTGTTCGTCCAGGCGCTGGGCGCTGGCGCCTACGTGCTGGTCGCCGACAGGGGCGAGTTCTATTCGCTGTCGGTGATCTTCGGCATCGCCTATGGCGGCGTCATGCCGCTCTACGCCATCCTGATCCGCGACTATTTCGGCCAGCGCCTGATGGGCACGCTGTTCGGCGCCGTCTCGACGGTGGCGAGCCTGGGGATGGCGGCGGGTCCGGTGGTCGGCGGCATGATCTTCGACAATTTCGCCAGCTACCGCTGGCTCCATCTCGGCTCGCTCGCCATCGGCCTCGGCGCCGTCGCCATCGCGCTAACCGTCAGACCGGTGAGACAGGCGCGGATGGCGATGGCGTGACGTCTTTCCTTCTCCCCGCGGAGGCGGGGAGAAGGTGCCCGAAGGGCGGATGAGGGGCTTCGCGGTGTCGACGGCGACGCTGATGGCTCGCGAC
>CAMDVZ010000265.1 GCA_945878895.1 Caenispirillum bisanense
CGAGCGAAAGCTCCTGATCGACCCGTCGCGTCGAAACGCGAGGGCCGCCGGATTTCCGTCCGGCGGCCCTTCTCGTTTCCGCGACTAGCGTTCGCCGCTGCCGGGCCTCCGGCCAGCCGGCCGATCGCCGCGGGCGCGGAATTCCTCGAGCGAAATGCGGCCGTCCTTGTTCGCGTCGCGACGGTCGAACGCGGCGTCGCCGTTGGCGAGGAACTGGGCGCGCGTGACCGGGCCGGTCGTCTGGTCATCGCCACGGCCGAAGCGGCCGTTGGGGGCAGCCGGCGGGGTCTGGGTGTTCTGGTCGGCGCCCGTCGTGGCCGGGCGGACGTCGGGGCGGTTGCCGCGACCGCGCTTGAGCTCCTCGCCCGCCAGCACGCCGTCCTTGTTGGCGTCGAGGCGGGCGAACGTCGCCTCGCGCCACACCCGCATCTCGGCCTTGTCGACGAAGCCGTCGTTGTTGGTGTCGATCCGCTTGAAGGCGGCCTCGGCGCCCTGGGCGCGCGTCTGCGGCGGCGCGGCGGGACGGGTGTCCTGGGCCAGCGCGGGAAGGGCGAACGAAGCCGATGCCAGGGCTCCAAGCAGCAGATTGCGGATCGTCGACATAGTGCGTCTCCTTCGGTGTGGCGTCCGTCGAACGCCGTGATAACCGTCTTACGCAGCGACCCGGACGAACATCCCCGGCCTTTCGATCCCGACGGCGGGAGCGGTATAGTGGGGACATGGGGACAAACCGTGGACGCAATGTGGCGGTTTCGTGATTTTGACGATTTTGCAATCGGGAGTAGAGTATGGCCGGCTATGACTACGATCTGTTCGTGATCGGAGCGGGATCGGGCGGCGTCCGTGCCAGCCGGATCGCCGCCTCGCACGGCGCCCGCGTCGGCATCTGCGAGGACGACTTGGTCGGCGGTACCTGCGTCATCCGCGGCTGCGTGCCGAAGAAGCTGCTGGTGTACGGCTCGCACGTGTCGGAGGACGTCGAGGACGCTGCCGCCTGGGGCTGGACGATTCCCGAGCCGTCCTTCGCCTGGGCCACCCTGCGCGACAACGTGCAGAAGGAGGTCATGCGGCTCAACGGCATCTACAAGACGCTGCTGAAGAACGCCAACGTCGACCTCGTGATCGGCCGCGGCCGTCTGATGGACGCGCACACGATTTCGGTCGGCGAGCGCGTGGTGACCACCGACAAGATCCTGCTGGCTCCCGGCGCCCGGCCGTGGCGTCCGTCGATTCCCGGCGCCGAACTCGCCATCGTGTCGGACGACGCGTTCCATCTGCCTGAATTGCCGAAGCGGATCGTGATCGTCGGTGGCGGCTACATCGCGGTCGAGTTCGCGGGCATCTTCAATGGCCTCGGCAGCGAGGTTTCCGTCGTGCTGCGCCGCGACCGGGTGTTGCGCGGTTTCGAGGAGGAGTGTCGCGACCACGTCCAGGCCGGCATGACGACCAAGGGCGTGCGTTTCCGGACCGATACGGAACTGGCGGCCATCGAGCGCGATGGTGCCGGCCTTGTCGCGATCACCACGACGGGGGAACGGATCGCGACCGATGTCGTGATGTACGGCACCGGCCGCATCCCGAACGTCGCGGGCCTTGGGCTCGAAAAGGCCGGCGTGCTGCTCGACAAGGCGGGTGCGGTGACCGTCGATGAATGGTCGCGCACGACGGCCGGGACGATTTACGCCGTCGGCGACGTCACCAACCGGATGAACCTGACCCCGGTCGCCATCATGGAAGGCCATTGCTTCGCCGACACCGTGTTCGGCGGCAAGCCGCGCAAGCCCGATCATCGCGACGTGCCCTCGGCGGTGTTCTCCCAGCCGCAGATGGCCACGGTGGGCGTGACCGAGGCGGAGGCCCGCCGGATTTTTCCGAAGGTCGACATCTACGCCGCGACGTTCCGGCCGATGAAGTACACGCTGTCGGGCCGCGACCAGAAAACCTTCATGAAGCTGGTGGTCGATGCCGCCAGCGACCGGGTGGTCGGTGCCCACATGGTCGGCGACGATGCCGCCGAGCTGATTCAGGGCATAGGCATCGCGGTCAAGGCGGGTGCCACCAAGGCGATGTTCGACGCCACGGTCGGCATCCATCCGACCGCCGGCGAGGAGTTCGTCACCATGCGGACTAAACGGCCCGACCCTGCGCCCGCCGCGAAAGCCGCCGAATAGCGTCGCCCGTTGTTCGCGCCCCAACATGTTGTGGCCGTCCGGTATCGCCGGACGGCCATGACCATGGCGGGACGCGAATCCTTGGCTTGGTTTGTGGAAAAGTCGTAGAACCGACGCCCGTCGCGGCGAGCCGCGCGGACGACACGTCACGATCCACGGAGAATAGCCATGAACGCGATCCAGGCGACGCAGCGCAAACCGGCCGGCACGGCGGGCGCGGCCGCGTTTCCATGGTCGCCGGAATCGTGGCGCTCGCGCGAAGCCCACCAGGCGCCGGTCTACGACGATGCCGTGGCACTGGCGTCGGCCGAGGCGCGGCTGCGCCGCTATCCGCCGCTGGTGTTCGCGGGCGAGGCGCGGAAGCTGAAGGCGACGCTGGCCAACGTCGCGGCCGGCAAGGCGTTCCTGTTGCAGGGCGGCGATTGCGCCGAGAGCTTCGCCGACTTCACCGCCAACACGATCCGCGACACGTTCCGCGTCCTGCTGCAGATGGCCGTCGTGCTGACCTATGGCGCCGGCGTGCCGGTCGTGAAAGTCGGCCGCATGGCGGGCCAGTTCGCCAAGCCGCGCTCTTCGGCCACCGAGACCATCGATGGCGTCGAACTGCCGAGCTACCGCGGCGACAACGTCAACGGCTACGAATTCACGCCCGAGGCGCGCCGGCCCGATCCCGAGCGCATGGTGCAGGCCTACAACCAGTCGGCCGCGACGCTCAATCTGCTGCGCGCCTTCGCCCAGGGCGGATATGCCGACCTGCACGAGGTGCATCGCTGGAACCTCGATTTCGTGAAGAATTCGCCCGCCAGCGCCCGCTACGAGGATCTGGCGCGGCGGCTCGACGAGACGCTGACCTTCATGGCTGCCTGCGGGCTCAGCTCGGCCACCACGCCGCAAATCGCCGAAACCGATTTCTTCACCAGCCACGAGGCGTTGCTGCTGCCCTTCGAGCAGGCCCTGACGCGCGTCGATTCCACCACCGGCGACTGGTACGACTGCTCCGCCCACATGCTGTGGATCGGCGACCGCACCCGCCAGCCGGAGGCGGCCCACGTCGAGTTCATGCGCGGCGTGCGCAATCCGCTGGGTTTCAAGGCCGGCCCGACGCTGAAAACCGACGACCTGCTGCGCCTGCTGGATACGCTCGCCCCGACCAACGAGCCCGGCCGCATCACCATCATCGCCCGCATGGGCGCGGGCCGCGTCGGCGACCATCTGCCGGCCCTGATCCGCGCGGTGCAGCGCGAGGGCCGCTCGGTCGTCTGGTCGTGCGATCCCATGCACGGCAATACGGTGAAGGCCGCCAGCGGCCTCAAGACCCGTCACTTCGACGCGATCCTTCAGGAAGTGAAGGAGTTCTTCGCCATCCATCAGGCCGAAGGAACCCATCCCGGCGGCGTGCATTTCGAGATGACGGGCCAGGAAGTAACGGAATGCGTCGGCGGCGCCGTCGACATCACCGACGCCGGCCTCGTCGATCGCTACGACACGCTGTGCGATCCCAGGCTGAACGCAAGCCAGGTGATCGAGCTCGCGTTCCTGATCGCCGAGCAGCTCAAGGCCGAGCGTCTGGCCGGCAACGGATCGGCCGCGGGCAAATAAACGGACCGCCCACGGCGGCCTCGGGGGATCCATGCATCCGGTCGACAAGGAAGTCGCGCGCTACACCGACCATTACTTCAACCGCACGAAGACGGTGGTCGGCAAGTTCGGCGACAAGCGGGTCACCTACGCCATCTTCATGCGGCGGCCCGTGGTCTGCGCGCCGCGTCTGGCCCTGGCGTGGTTGACCGAGCTCGAGGAGACGCGCGGCGCCAAGGTCGAGGTCGATCTGCGCTATCCCGAGGGCAAGTGGGTCGGCGCCGGCGAGGCGATGATTTACGTCACCGGCTCGTTCTTCCATCTCGTCGATCTCGAGACGATCTTCCTGCAGAAGCTCGGGCCCGCCTGCGTGGCGGCGTACAACGCTTACACGATGTGCGCGGAGATGCCGAAAACGGCCTTTCTCGCGATGGACGCGCGTCATTGCGCCGGCACCGAGATGGCCGAGATGATGGCCTACGCCGCCTCGGTCGGATCGGGCCGGGCGAAGCGCAAGGACGACGCCATCGGCTTCATCGGCAACGCCACGCACGCCACGGCCCATTTCTTCGGCCGCGACCAGGGCATGGGAACCATGCCGCACGCCCTGATCGGCTACGCCGGGTCGACGGTGCGGGCCGCCGAGATTTACGCCGAGACCTTTCCCGGCGAATCGATCACCGTGCTGGTCGACTATTTCGCCCGCGAGATCACCGACTCGCTGGCCGTCTGCCGGCGTTTTCCGGACCTCGCCGCCGAGGGCAAGCTGGCGCTGCGGCTCGACACGACCGGCGGCCGCTACGTCGAGGGGCTCGATCCGCAGCGTTCCTACGCGGTGCTGGAAAAGCATTCGCGCGAGGCCATCCGTGGCTACCGCTCGGAGGAGGAGTTGCGCCACCTGATCGGCACCGGCGTGTCGGCGGCCGCGATCTTCCATCTGCGCGAATGTCTCGATTCGGCCGGTTTCGACAAGGTCAAGATCGTCGCCTCGTCGGGCTTCGGACCGGCCAAGTGCCGCCTGATGGCCGTCGCCCAGGCGCCGATCGACATCGTTGGCTCGGGCTCGTTCCTGCCGGCCTCGTGGACCGAGACCTACGCCACCGCCGACATCATCGAGTACGACGGCGTCCAGTGCGTGAAGGTCGGCCGCGAGTTCCTGTATCGCGGCGGCGGCGGCGCCGACGGAGCGATTGGCTGACCAAAACCGGGAGAACACCATGACGACGCTTTACTACGCGCCCGGCGCCTGTTCGACCGCCTCGCACATCGCGCTCGAGGAGTCGGGCGCGGCGTTCGAGGGCAAGCCGTTGTCCTTCGCCAGGGCCGAACAACGCACGCCCGAGTATCTGAAGATCAATCCGCGCGGTCGCGTGCCCGCGCTCGTGGTCGAGGACGGCACCATCGTCGAGAACACCGCGATCCTGACCTACGTGGCCCAGGCCCTGTCGGGCGGCACGCTGCTGCCGCAACAGCCCGCCGCGATGGCGCGGGCGATCTCGCTGATGGCGTGGTTCTCCAACACCGTGCATCCGGCGTTCACCCATATCGGCCGGCCCGAGCGCTTCGCGACCGACGTCGCCACGCACGCCAACCTCAAGGAAACCGGACGCGCCAATTTCCACGGCTTCCTCCAGGAGATCGATGGCCTGCTGGCCGGCAAGAGCTGGATGCTTGGCGAGCAATTCTCGGTGGTCGATGGCTACGCGCTGGTGTTCTACGGTTGGGGCAAGCGCATCGACCTGCCGGTCGCGGACCTGAAGAACTACACCGCTTTCAAGGACCGCATGCTGGCACGACCGGCGGTGCGGCGCGTTCTCGAACGCGAGCAGAGCGTTTTGCTGGCGGCCTAACGACAATCGACGGAGATAGCGCATGACCGTGGTTCTTTCCGAGGCTGGCGACCACGACGTCGCTGCATCCGATGGCCTGTGGCTGTCGGCCGCCGACGCCGAGCGCGCGACCGGCTGGACGCTGAAGCCCGAGGGCATGTGCCGCGACGAGCGCTGCGTGCCGCTGGCGTCGACCATGACGCGCGACGGGGGCGTCGACGTCGCGTCGTTCTGGCGCCATCTCGGCGGACCGGTCGTTGGCGACGCGGCCGGCACCGTGTTCGCGCTCGGCGCGCCACCGGACGAACGTAACGCCACCTTGGCGGGCCTCGCGGCGCCCGATTTCACGCTGCCCGACGTAGACGGCAAGCTCCACACCCTGTCGGACCTGCGCGGCCGCAAGGTGATGCTCGCCACCTGGGCCAGTTGGTGAGGCTGCCGGTTTGACTTGCCCGTGTGGCAGCAACTCCAGGACGAACTGAAGAACGACGGTTTCATGGTCGTCGCGGTGGCGGAGGAGAGCTGCGGCGCCGAACATGCGCGGACCTGGATCGAGCAGGCGAAGTCGACCTACTGGAGCCTGATCGACACCTACCATCGCCTGTCCGATCTCTACAATCTCGTCAACGTGCCGCAAGCGATCTGGATCGACGAGAATGGCGTTGTCGTGCGCCCGCCGGAGACGGCGGGGTCGACCGACCATTTCCGGTGGATGGACCGCAAGACCATGACCATGGCGCCGGAGGACCAGGCCGCGCGTCTGGCCGCGCGGGAAGCCTATATGGCGGCGGTGCGCGACTGGGTGCGAACCGGGCGGCATGCTTTGCCGGCCGACGAGGCGCGCGACCGGCAGCCGGTCGTCACGCCCGCCATCGCGGAGGCGCGCGCGCGTTTCAGGCTCGGCCTGTGGCTGCACGCGCGCGAACGGCGCGAGGAAGCCGCGACGCAGTTCGCCGAGGCGAGCCGCCTGCATCCCGACTCGTGGAACATGTGGCGCCAGGCCGCCGATCTCGACGCGGTCGGCAAGGCGTCCGGTCCGGCGTTCTGGGAACGGGTCAAGGCGCTTGGCGAGAAGCCGTATTATCCCGCACCGCGGCTGTAATCGACCTCGGGACATCGCGGAAAACCGACATTCGGTCGGTGGTCGCCCTGTGCTTCGGCGGCGACGAACGAGGCCGCCGCACCGGCTTCTTCCCTTCCCCCGCCGGCGGGGGAAGGTGCCCCTGTCCGGGCCAGGGTGATGGGTAACAGAATA
>CAMDVZ010000266.1 GCA_945878895.1 Caenispirillum bisanense
AGCGGCGATCGTCGTGTCCGCCCCCTTCAGCACCACCACCGCGCCCGACCGTCTGGCGGCTTCCCGGGCGCGGACCAGTTTGGCGGGCTCCAGCGCGAGATCGGGAAACAGCCGGGCGAACTCGCCCTCGTGCGGCGTCAGGACGGTAGGACCGGCGATGGCGCCGAAGAGCCTCGCCGGATCGCCGGCGAACGCCGAGATTCCGTCGGCATCCACGACCGCGCCGCGACCGAGCCGCAGCACCCGCAGGACCCGGTCGCGCGTGTCGTCGCCGTCCCCTGCTCCAGGCCCGACCACGAACACGTTACGCCGCGGGTCGGCCGCCAGGCGATCCCACGCCCGCTCGTCGGTCAAGGCGAACACCAGGTTGCCGGGGTCGGCCAGCTGGTAGATCGGAACGGCGGCCGGGATGGCGGCGATGGTCACGAGGCCCGCGCCCGTCCGCCGGGCGGCCAGAGCCACCAGCCTTGCAGCGCCCGTCATCAGGGCGCCGCCCAGCACGGTGAGATGGCCTCGGCTGTATTTGTGGTCCGTGGCGGCAGAACGTCTCGACGCTGCCGCCCAAAGCCCCGGCCCGTTGCGCCACGTCCGCGGTCCGACTTCGCCGATCGTGCCGCGCGGCAGGCCAATGTCGCCAACGACGACCTCGCCGCACAGGTCGCGTCCGGGCAACGAGACATGCGCCGGCCTCGGACGAAAGAACGTGACGGTCAGAGCGCAGCGGGGTGCCACGCCCAGTATCCCCGCTCCATCGGCATCCAGACCGCTGGGAAGGTCGACCGCGACGCAGAAGAGGTCGAGCCGGTTGATCTCCTCGACGAGTTCCGCGGCGATCCCCGTCAACGGTCGCGACAGGCCGGTTCCAAAAAGCGCGTCGACGATCAGCGGGCGGCCACCGAGCAGGTCGGTGCTGGCCTGCAAGATCGCGCCGTCCCAAAGGTCGGCGGCCTCGGCGGCGTCGCCCGTCAGCCCCGTCGGATCGCCGAGCGTCGCCACGGTGACCGGCCAGCCGGCTGCTTCGAGATGGCGGGCGACCACGAAACCATCGCCGCCGTTGTTGCCGGGGCCGCACAGGACCAGGGTTTCCTGTGGCAGCAAGCGATCTCCGATCGCCCGTGCCACCGCTTCGCCAGCCGCCTCCATCAGTTGCATGCCGCTCACGGCGCCCGACGGCGCGTCCATCGCGAGGCGTTCGGCGCGGCGCATCTCGGCGGCGGTCAGAATGGCCAGATCGTCATCGGCGACCAGGTCGCGCCCGACCGGTGTTTCGATAGACATGGCCGCCTAACGCTCGCGACGGGCCTGGCGACGGGCCGCCGCGAAACGGCGGCCAAGCCAACCCGGGCGCCGCGCCAGCAGGGACCGCATCGATGCCTTCGCGGCGGCGACCGCCCGCACGACCGCGTGCCACGTGGCGGTGGCCTTCACGTAGCCGTAGAGCCGGTCGCGCCAGCCGAACGCCCAGCGCTCGGCCGCCACGAACCAGCCCAGCCGCGAGAGGCTCGGATGGAGTATCTTGTAGATGCGCGCGGCGATCGCGGTGCCGGCGACCTTGCCCGCCACGATGATCGCGACACCGGCCGCGACGCTACCCTTGGCGATCAGCCACAGCGCGGTCAGCTTGACGGGAAAGAGCACGATGCCCGGCAGCAGGAACAGGCCCATCGCGGGATAGGGCGGCAGGCGTGCGGCCCACGCCTCGGCCGCGGCGATGGCGGGCAGCCTCGCCAGACGCGCCATCGACGTCTGGAGCCAGGCGATCAGGGTCTCTTCGAGGATCAGAACCGCGGCGGCGATGAACACCAGCGGCGGCGTCAACATCCGTCTCAGCAGGTTGCGCATGGCGAGCCTCGCGGAAAGGACGACACGCTGCGGAGCGACGATGTCGGGATCGCGGCGGGGGGATGGGGCGGCTGACCGGAATTGAACCGGCGACATCCAGAATCACAATCTGGCGCTCTAACCAACTGAGCTACAGCCGCCACCGGGGGAACCCGCCCGCTTCTGGCCGGCGCTAGGTAACCCGGCGGTTCCGGGGCGTCAAGAACGCGCTGAAGCCTCAACGCCGGAAATGCCTCGCCAGACGCTCCAGCGCCAGATCGAGCGTGCTGTCGTTCTTGCAGAAGCAGAAGCGGGCGAAATGGCGCGGCGCGTCGGGGCCGGCGTAGAAGGCGCTGATCGGCACCGCCGTGACCTTGGCCTCGACCGTGATGTGACGGCAAAAATCCTCGTCGGTGCCGTTGAAGCCGAGCGGCCGGAAATCGGTGGTGACGAAATAGGTGCCATGCGATTCCATGACGCCGAAGCCGATCTCGGCGAGGCCCTTGGCCAGCCGGTCGCGCTTGGCCTGCATGTCGCGGGCCAGACCGGTGAAATAGCCGATGTCCTTGCGCAAGCCGACGGCGGTGCCCCACTGGAGGCTGGGCGCGGTGGTGAAGGTGACGAACTGGTGCGCCTTGAGGATCGGTTTCAGCACCTCGGCGGCGGCGGTGACGTAGCCGATCTTCCAGCCGGTGACGCTGAAGGTCTTGCCCGACGAACCGATCCGGGCGGTGCGTTCGCGCATGCCGGGGAAGGTCATCAGGGGAATGTGCGGGCGGCCATCGAAGGTCAGGTGCTCGTAGACTTCGTCGCACACCGCAAAGACATCGTGCTTCACGCAGAGCTCGGCCACGAAGGCCAGCTCCTCGCGGGTGAAGACCTTGGAGCACGGGTTCATCGGCGAGTTGATCAGCAGCAGCTTGGTTTTGGGGCCGAACGCCGCAGCCAGTTCCTCGCGCGGCAAGTCCCAGGCCGGCGGCTTCAGGCGCACCAGTTTCGGGATGCCGCCGGCGCGGCGCACGATCGGAATGTAGCTGTCGTAGAGCGGCTCGATCAGCACCACCTCGTCGCCCGGTTCGATCAGCCCGAGCAGGCAGTCGCCCAGCGCCTCGGTGGCGCCGGAGGTGACCATGACTTCGGTCTGCCAGTCGACCTCGAGACCGTAGAAGCGCTTGTTGTGTTCGGCGACGGCCTGGCGCAGGTCGGGGATGCCGAGCATCGGCGGGTACTGGTTGTGGCCGGTCATCAGATAGTCGGCGGCGGCGCGCCGCACGTCCTCGGGACCGGGGTCGTCGGGGAAGCCCTGGCCGAGATTGACCGACTGGTGCTGGCGGGCGAGGCCCGACATGACGTCGAAAATCGTGTCGGCGTAACCGCCCAGGACGCTGTTGCCGTGCTTCACGGGACCCTCGTGTGAAATCGCGGCGATGCTTGTAGCACAAGCATCGGTTGGCGCCAGAGAATGCGAAAAAGGGCATGCTGGACGGGTGTTTTCATCTCCATGGTTTCCATTTGGTTATCGAGTATTAAAAGTATATTATAGATGCGTAAATTCTCGGCACTGGTCTGATTAAATTTTCAGCATATCATGCCTCATATTTAGCCACTTCTGCCCTGCCGCCCTTCACGCTTCCGGCACGGCATTTGCTTGCATCGCGGGCACGGCGGGTCGTCATCCGCCCGACATGGTCTGGAGCGCGGGCACAGCGATGAAAAAGATCGAGGCGATCATCAAGCCGTTCAAGCTCGACGAGGTCAAGGAAGCCCTCAACGAGATCGGCCTCAAGGGCATCACGGTGCTCGAGGCCAAGGGCTTCGGCCGTCAGAAGGGCCACACCGAGCTCTACCGCGGCGCCGAATACGTGGTCGACTTCCTGCCCAAGGTGAAAATCGAGCTGGTGATCGAGGACGCGCTCGCGGACCGCGCCGTCGAGGCGATCCGCGCCGCCGCCCTGACGGGACGCATCGGCGACGGAAAAATCTTCGTCTCCAGCATCGAACAGGCCATCCGCATCCGCACCGGCGAGCGCGGCGACGCCGCCGTCTGAGCTCGTTTGACATCCACCGCCGGCCCGCCTAAGGGCGTCGCCGGCTTCCGTTGAGTTAGTCTGGGACCGCACCGAAACCGAAAGGACAAGAGATCATGGCCGACGCCACAAGCGTTCTGCAGATGATGAAGGACAAGGACGTCAAGTTCGTCGACTTCCGCTTCACCGACCCGCGCGGCAAGTGGCAGCACACCGCCAAGACCGCCTCCGCGGTGGACGAGAGCGTGTTCGCCGACGGCGTCATGTTCGATGGATCGTCGATCGCGGGCTGGAAGGCCATCAACGAGTCCGACATGATCCTGATGCCGGACCTGTCGACCGCCGTGCTCGACCCCTTCTCGGCCCAGACAACGCTGATCATCAGCTGCGACGTGATCGAGCCCTCGACCGGCCAGTTCTACTCGCGCTGCCCGCGCTCGACCGCCAAGCGCGCCGAGGCCTATCTGAAGTCCACGGGCCTCGGCGACACCGCCGTGTTCGGCCCCGAGCTGGAATTCTTCGTGTTCGACGACGTCCGCTTCGACGTCAAGATGCACGGCTCGTTCTACTCGGTCGACTGCATCGAGACCCCGAACAACACCGGCACCGTGCTCGACGGCGGCAACATGGGCCATCGCCCCGGCGTCAAGGGCGGCTACTTCCCCGTCCCGCCGGTCGACTCCATGTCGGACCTGCGGGCCGAGATGTGCACCGTGCTGACCGAAATGGGGCTCACGATGGAAATCCACCATCACGAGGTGGCGCCCTCCCAGAACGAACTCGGCTTCAAGTTCTCGACCCTCGTCTCGACCGGCGACAACGTCCAGAAGTACAAGTACGGCGTCCACAACGTGGCCGCCCAGTGGGGCAAGACCGCCACCTTCATGCCCAAGCCCATCTACGGCGACAACGGCTCGGGCATGCATGTCCACCAGTCGATCTGGAAGGACAACAAGCCGCTGTTCGCGGGCAACGGCTACGCCGACCTGTCGGAGACCGCGCTCTACTACATCGGCGGCATCATCAAGCACGCCAAGGCGCTGAACGCCTTCTGCAACGCCAGCACCAACAGCTACAAGCGCGTCATCCCCGGCTTCGAGGCGCCCGTGCTGCTGGCCTACTCGGCCCGCAACCGCTCGGCCTCCTGCCGCATCCCCTACGCGTCCTCGCCCAAGGGCAAGCGCGTCGAGGTCCGCTTCCCCGATCCGTCGGCCAACCCCTTCCTCGCCTTCTCGGCGATGCTGATGGCCGGCCTCGACGGCATCCAGAACAAGATCCATCCCGGCGAGGCGATGGACAAGAACCTCTACGAGCTGCCGCCGGAGGAACTGAAGCAGGTCCCGACCGTCGCCGGCTCGCTGCGCGAGGCCCTGAACTGCCTCGACGCCGACCGCTCGTTCCTCACCAAGGGCGGCGTCTTCACCGACGACCAGATCGACGCCTACATGGATCTGAAGTGGGAAGAGGTCTACAACTGGGAGCATCAGCCCGCCCCGGTCGAATACAAGATGTACTACTCGGTCTAACCGAAAATGGTTAAAATAGCGGTTTTATTGAGATAGTGGCTTTTGGTTTTTGACCGAAATCCCCTAAAAATCCCCTAAACGAAAAGGCCACCCTTGGGGTGGCCTTTTTGATGCTGGTCACATGGGGAATCGTTCGCACCCTCACCTGGGCATTTTCGAGCCGCTCTAGTTGATATGGAAGCCTACGAGGCCAGTTTCGCCGCCCTCGTCATAATCATCCGGTGGATCGGGCGGTTCTCCGCCATCGCCCCCACCCCGTGGTGGGTCACGGCCGTCTCCCGGAGGGAACGCCACACTGAGTCCAGATCACGTCCGGCAGTCGACGGCGTCATATTCGACCTCTTGGCCAACGTCTTCCGGGAGCAATCTGAAGGTATCGGATTGCTCCATACACCTCAATACTCCCACTCCGCGTGCCGCACCGGCAGACGATTGAGTTCGTCCCGCAGGGACCGCCACTGCGGCAGGAAGCGGTCCATCAGCGCCACGAAGCGGGCGTTGTGGGTCGGCTCCAGCAGGTGGACGAGTTCGTGGACGACGATGTACTCCAGACACGACGGCGGCTTCTTCGCGAGGTCGGTGTTCAGCCGGATGCTCGACGTCGCGGGATTGCAGCCCCCCCATCTGGTCTTCATCGCCTGCACGAACATGCGCGGGACCGACACCCCCATCAGGGCGGCCCATTTCTCGATCACGGGTGCCACCGCCTGTTTCAGTTGGTCGCGGTACCAACTCTGAACGATGTCGTGCCGGCGACCCTCTGGAGTACCGGGGCGAACGGTCAGAATGAGCCGCTGGTGGGTGATCGCCACGGACGGGGCTCGATCCACCTCGACTACCTTCAACAGGTAGCGCTTCCCCCACACGTAGTGGCTTTCGCGGTCCAGATACTCCCTCGGTCGCTCGCGTTCCTGCCCCCGCAGGATGGCCTGCTGACGCTTGATCCAGCCGAGCTTGGAGATCGCGAACACACGGATCGTGTCGAGGCTCATCCGCGAAGGTGCTGCGATCCGGACGCGGCCGGTCGGTGGATGAACCGCGAGGTGGACGTTCCGGATGTCCTTGCGGACGACATCGACGGCGACATCGCCCAGCTGCAACCGCGTGATCATCAGTACTCCGGCTGCGCCTTGATGATCGCGAACAGCCGTTCGACCTCCGCCACGTCGTGGTTCAGCAACGTCCACAGTTCCTTCTTGATGATGTTCTCTTTCGCCTGCACGCCTCGCCAGCCGTTGGGACGCACTCGCCGGATCGCAGCGTCGATTTGCTTGGCAAGTTCCAGAGTCGTTGCCGTGGCGTCGAACGGGGTCTCCACATCGCTCAGACCGGGCGTTGCCGGACGGGCTTGCCCGGGTTGGCGCAGATTCCCGAATATCGCCCGCAGGCCCGGGCTGGCCTTCAGTTCGGCCGGCGTGTCGTCGGCCTGCCC
>CAMDVZ010000267.1 GCA_945878895.1 Caenispirillum bisanense
AGCGGCCCAGCGAAGCGAGATGCCCTGTCTGTCGATCATGCCCTCGCTGTTAAGGCAGTACTCCGGGTCACGGAAGCCGGTCCGCCCGAGTCACTCCGCCGCAGCCCAACCGTCAGGCAGATTCACTTATCTTGGCGGCTGTCCTAACCTCGCGCGAGGACAGGCAGGACGGCAGGCGTTTCCGGTGACCGCGCGACCCTGCCACGGCGATGGGGCACGATTGCGGTTGCCGCCGGAATTCGCCAGAAAGCGCCACGCGTGCCGATTCGGTCCGCCGTTAGAATTCGCTCCGCCCGCTCCGACAGGAAACGAGTCCCATGGCCGCTTCGCCATCCGCCACGACCAGCGCCGACACCCTCGCCGGTCCGGTTCCGCGCTACGACGCCATCGTGATCGGGGCCGGCATCTCCGGTCTCTACCAGCTGCACCGGCTGCGCCGGCTTGGCTTGACGGTGCGGGTGTTCGAGACCGGCACCGGCGTCGGCGGCACCTGGTACTGGAACCGCTATCCGGGCGCCCGTTTCGACTCGGAAAGCTATTCCTATGGCTATTCCTTCTCGAAGGAGCTGCTGGAGGAATGGGACTGGACCGAGCATTTTTCGCCCCAGCCCGAGACCGAACGCTATCTCAACCATGTCGCCGACAAGTTCGATCTGCGCCGCGACATCCAGTTCGGCGCCCGCGTCGTCGCCGCGACCTGGCAGGAGGCGCCGCGCGAGTGGGACATCGAGCTGGCCGACGGCAGCCATCATCGCGCCCGCTTCCTGATCACCGCCATCGGCCCGCTGTCGGCGCCGCAGATGCCGCGCCTGGCCGGCATCGACAGCTTCAAGGGACCCTCGTTCCACACCGCGCGCTGGCCGAAGGAGCCGGTCGACTTCACCGGCAAGCGGGTGGCGGTGATCGGCACCGGTGCCACCGGCGTACAGACCATCCAGGAGGTCGCCAAGACATGCGGCAGCCTGACGATCTTCCAGCGCACGCCCAACTGGTGCGCGCCGCTGCACAACGGCAAGATCGACGCCGCCGAGATGCGCGCCATCAAGGATGGCTATCCCGCGATGTTCGCGCACTGCCGCGAAACCTTCTCCTGCTTCCTGCACACGACGGACCCGCGCGCCACCTTCGAGGTGAGCGACGCCGAGCGCGAGGCGTTCTACGAGAAGCTGTACGGCGAGCGCGGCTTCGGCATCTGGGTCGGCAATTTCCGCGACATGCTGACCGATCCGAAGGCCAATGCCGCGATCAGCGATTTCGTCGCCCGCAAGATTCGCCAGCGGGTGAAAGACCAGACCGTTGCGGAGAAGCTGATCCCGAGGAACCACGGCTTCGGCACCCGTCGCGTGCCGCTGGAGACGAAATACTACGAGGTCTACAACCAGCCCAACGTGACGCTGGTCGACATCAAGGAAACGCCGATCGAGGCGATCACCGCGACCGGCCTCCGGACCAGCGCCGCCGATTTCGCGTTCGACATGATCGTGTACGCCACCGGCTTCGACGCCATCACCGGCAGCTTCGACCGCATCGATATCCGTGGCGTCGACGGCCAGCGTCTGAAGGACACGTGGACCGGCGGGCCGCAGACCTATCTCGGCGTCCAGGTCGAGGACTTTCCCAACATGATGATGCTGATGGGGCCGCACACCGCGCTCGGCAACATCCCGCGCAGCATCGAATACAACGTCGACTGGGTGACCGGCCTGATCGGCCACATGCGCGACCACGGCCTGACGCGGGTGGAAGCGACGGCCGAAGGTGTCGCGACCTGGACCGAGCACGTCAGGAAAGTGGGTGCCGGATTGCTGTCCAACGAGGTGAACTCGTGGTTCACCGGCATCAACAGCAACATCGACGGCAAGCAGACCCGCGTCATCGCCCGCTACAGCGGCAGCGCCCCGGAATACCGCGCGACGTGCGATGCGGTGGCGGCGGGCGGGTATCGGGAGCTGATGCTGGGGTAGGCGGGAGCCGCACCCTTCTCCGCCCGCGGTCGGCGGGGATCAGTTTCGGCCACGCCGTGAATTCAGGCTGAAGGCACCGGCGCCGAACGCGACGACCTGCAACAGGCCGCCGGCCATGGCGAGATTCTTCAGAAAATGGATCGCCTGGCCCTGGTCGGCGAGCTTGAAGTGGAAGCCGAACGCGGCGACCACGGAGAAAACGGCAAGCGCCAGCGCCACCATGCGCGTGCGGTAGCCGGCCGCCAGCAGGATGCCGCCGCCCAGCTCGACGACGACCGCTACGATGTAGGCGACGTCGGGCAGCGGCAGGCCGGCCGAGGCGATGTGGGCCTTGGTGCCCGTGGCGGCGGCGATCTTGCCCGCGCCCGCGACGACGAAAATGGCCGCCATCATCAGGCGGCCGGCGAGCGGCAGGAAACGAATGGCTTGGATCACGATGGTTCCTTTCGGGAGAAGGGCCGATCTTCGCGCGACCGTCGTCGGCCGCGATTCAGGGTTCAGGGGTCAGGGGGCAGGGGGCAGGGGGCAGGGGGCAGGCCACGAGTTTGGCGGTGACCCTGGCGACCAGTTCGTCCTGATGGCGAGCGCCAGCCAGTTCGTTGTCGCTGGGGTGGCGGGAGCCGTCGCCGCCGACGGTGGCGCCGCCGGCTCGCGGCCGCCCGGCGATACCTTTGGCCATCGCTTCGGTGTAGCCGGAAGACGAATAGCAAAAAACAGGAACCCTGGGCACGACGACCTCGAACTGAATTGTTCGCCTGCCAACTTGGCCCTCGACCATTGTTCCGAATAGTCGGATAATATCGATCAATATGTTCGATATATCAGAAAAGCCGGAGCGCGGCACGGCTTCCGATCCCGCCAATCCCAGTCTCGACCAGCTACGGGTGTTCCTGGCCGTGGTCGAAGTCGGCGGTTTCGCGGCCGCCGGCCGTCGCCTGAACCGGGCTACCTCGGCAATCAGCTACGCCATCGCCAATCTCGAGGCGCAACTCGGCGTAACGCTGTTCGACCGCGAAACCACGCGCAAACCGCGCCTGACCGTCGCGGGCCGGGCGGTACTGGCCGAAGCGCGGACGGTCTCGACCGGTGTCGACGCGCTGAAAGCCAAGGTGAAAGGGCTGTCGCAAGGGCTGGAAGCGGAGGTCTCGATCGCCGTCGACGTGATGTTGCCGACAGCCCGGCTGGTCGACGCGTTCGGAGCCTTCCAGGCGGCATTCCCCACGGTGGCGCTGCGGTTGCACGTCGAGGCACTGGGCGCGGTGAGCCAGCTCGTGGCGGACGGCGTGGCGGGCGTCGGCATTCGCGGGCCGATGCAGATCGATCTGGATGGGCTGGCGCACGTCGATGTCGGCGGCGTGGCGATGATCCCAGTCGCCGCCCCCGGCCACCCGCTGGCGTGCGACCCTCCGCCGGCACCGGGTGCGGCCCGCGACCATGTCCAGCTGGTGCTGACCGACCGCTCGCGGTTGACGCAGGGACAAGATTTCGCGGTGATCAGCGTGCGCACCTGGCGGATCGCCGATCTCGGCGCCAAGCACGCGCTGTTGGTCGCGGGGCTGGGCTGGGGCAACATGCCAACGCACATGGTCGGCGAGGATCTCGCCGCGGGCCGTCTCGTCCATCTCGCGCTGCCCGAAGGCAACGGCGGCACCGTTCGCCTGCAGGCGATTCACCGCATCGACTCGCCGCCCGGCCCCGCGGCCCGCTGGCTTATCGAGCGGTTCGCCGGGCAGGTGGCATCGAGGACATGAAGGTCGGCATGCTTCGCGGCTCGCGGTCAAGCTCGCCCGTCGCGGCTCAGTATTCGGCGTAGATCTCGATGGTGTTGTCTTCCGGATCGCGGAAGAACAGCGTGCGGTGGCGCCAGTCCGGCAGATCGGTCGGCCCGCGCAGGATGGGCACGCCTTTGGCGACCAGTTCGGCGTGGCAGGCGTCGATGGCGGGCGGCGCTACCCGGAAGGCGAGCTGGACCGCCGCCGATCCGGGCACCGCCTTGCCGTCGTCGCAGACGCTCCACAACCCGCGCGGCCGCAAGGTCAGGAGCGAGGCGCCGACGCGGAAACTGACCCAGTTCTCCATGTCGGTCTCGATCGGAAACCGCATGACGTCGCGGTAGAAGGCGCGCGTTTCGGCCATCTTGCGGCACAACAGGATCGTGTAGTCGAGGTTGCCGATGCCGCCCAGGCTCATGGAATGCTCTCCCCCTCGTTGGTCGCCTAGCTGCGCTCGCGCGTCTCGGCGAAGCGGATTTTCGGATGGCGTTCGCGCACCAGGTTCAGTTCCCAGCCGTTGCGGGCCATGAAGACCGGCGCGCCGTCGCGGTCCTCGGCCATCGCCTGGCGTTGCGTGGAGATCAGCAGGTCGATGTCGGCCTTGTCGTCGGCGCTGACCCAGCGGGCGGTCTCGAACGGCGCGGCCTCGAGCGCGATGTTGACCTGGTACTCGGCCTCGACGCGGGTCTGCAGCACGTCGAGCTGCAGCGAACCCACGACACCCACGATCCAGTCGCCGCCCAGCGTGCGGCGGAACACCTGGGTGACGCCTTCCTCGGCCAGATCCTCCAGCGCGCGCTTGAGCTGCTTGGATTTCATCGGGTCTTCCAGCCGCACCCGGCGCAGGATTTCCGGCGCGAAGTTGGGGATGCCGACGATGCGCAGTTCCTCGCCCTCGGTCAGCGTGTCGCCGACCCGCAGCGTGCCGTGGTTGGGCACGCCAATGATGTCGCCGGGCCATGCCTCGTCGACGATCTCGCGCTCGCGGGCGAAAAACAGGATCGGGCTGGAGATGGTGATCGTCTTGCCGGTGCCGATCTGCTTGAGCTTCATGCCGCGCTGGAAGCGGCCCGAGCACAGCCGCATGAAGGCCACGCGATCGCGGTGGTTGGGGTCCATGTTGGCCTGGACCTTGAACACGAAGCCCGAGACCTTGCTTTCGGTCGGCTCGATGGGACGCGGCTCGGCCGGCTGCGGACGCGGCGAGGGCGCCCACGCCGCCAGCGCGTCGAGGATCTCGCGGACGCCGAAATTGTTGAAAGCGCTGCCGAAATAGACCGGCGTCAGGTGCCCGGCGCGATAGGAGTCGAGATCGAACGGCGCGTAGCCGCCGCGCACCAGCTCGACGTCCTCCGCGAGCTTGGCGTACTGCGCTTCGGGCAGGGCGGCGGCGAGTTTCGGATCGTCGATACCCTCGCACTCCAGCGGCGCCACCACCTTGTCGCGGTCCGCCGCGCTGAACAGCAGCATGCGGTCGCGCACCAGATCGTAGCAGCCGCGGAAATCCTGGCCCGATCCGGCCGGCCAGCTCATCGGCACCACGTCGAGCGCCAGCGTCGAGGCGACCTCGTCGAGCAGCTCGAACGGATCGCGGCTCTCGCGGTCCATCTTGTTGATGAAGGTCACGATCGGCACGTCGCGCAGGCGGCAGATCTCGAACAGCTTGCGGGTGCGCGCCTCGATGCCCTTGGCGGCGTCGATCACCATGACGGCGGAATCGACGGCTGTAAGCGTGCGGTAGGTGTCCTCGCTGAAATCCTCGTGGCCGGGCGTGTCGAGCAGGTTGAAGATGGCGCCGCCGTACTCGAAGTGCATGACCGAGGTGGTGACCGAGATGCCGCGCTGCTGCTCGATCTTCATCCAGTCCGAGCGCGCCCGCCTGGCGTCGCCGCGCGCTTTCACCGCGCCCGCGGCGTGGATGGCGCCCCCGAACAGCAGCAGCTTCTCGGTCAGGGTCGTCTTGCCGGCGTCGGGGTGCGATATGATGGCGAAGGTCCGCCGCTTCGCCGAGGGGTGCGCGGGCGGCGAATCGACGGACGGCACGGAAACGGCGAGGGCCATGAACGGACTCTGGACGGCGGGGTGGCGCGGGGGGTAGCCCGCGCCGTCGCGGGGGTCAAGGCGGCGGCCGACGCCTCAGTCGCGATAGTAGACGATCTGATGGGTGGTCGCGAGCAGGCGCCCGCCGCGCGACCACAGTTCGCCGGTCTGGTCCGATATCCCGCGGGTGAAGGCGCGCCCGTCCGCGACCCCCAATACCGGACCGGCCTCGACCGCCGCCAGTTCCTCCGCCGAGACGTGGAAATAGGTCGTCATCGATATCGTGGCGATCGGAAAGAAGCGACGCCGGACATGGAAGATGCGGGCGAAGAAAGCGTCGGCCAGCGCCGCCAGCGACACGAAGTCGAGGCGCCGTTCGGGCATGTCCTCCATCCACCCGACCGACCGCGCGTCGGCCGGCGCTTCGGCGTCGCCGGCCCCGAAGGCGGACCCATTGCCCACGAAACGGAACCGGTAGCGCGCCAGCCACGCCGACATGCCCCCGGTCGCCACGACGGGCGAGTCCTCGGGGGCGCCGGCCTCGGGTCGCCGGGCCGGGAAATGGGACCAGGTCGGCCGGCGCAGCGCGAACACGGCCGTGGCGGTGTTCGCGACGCCTTGCCCGGTCTGCGACAGTTCCAGCGACCAGTGCTGGGTCGACTTGTTGGTCCGCACGTTGCGCGCGGAAATATCGAAGGGGCCGGGCGCGACGGCGGCGCAGTAATTGACCGTCAGCGACACCGGATCGCCCAGGCGTTCCCCCGACTCCAGCGCCGCGCGCAGCATGACCGCCGCGGTGATGCCGCCATAGGGCCCGGCGAAATTCCAGTAGGCCTGGCTGGTGTGGCCACGCAGGGTCCCCGGCGCGATGGGCTTCAGCATGGTCGCCGCGTCGAGGGGATGGGGTTCGCCGGCCGGCGTCGGGGACATGCGCGTTTCCTGCGGAGCGCCCGGCGCCGCGCGGCGC
>CAMDVZ010000268.1 GCA_945878895.1 Caenispirillum bisanense
CGTTCGATGCCGGCAATGGCGGACCGGTCGACGTCAACGTGTTCTGGGACGTCGATGGCGACGGCAGCGGCGGCACCCAGTTCACGACCTTCTCCGGCGTGGAAGGTGTCGTCACGCTCGGGTTTTCCCGGCCGTTCAACGCGCCGGCAACGTTCTACGTTTACGGCGAGGTTGTCGGCACCAACGCGCAAGTGCTCGCACCGGAGCAGGTCGACGCGCCCGTCTACGTCATGGGGCCGCGCGAACTGCAGGCCGCGCCCATCGCGCCGCCGGGCGACATCACGGTCACGATCGATACCGGCAGTCCGACGCCGGTCGACGTCAATTTCTTCTGGGATACCGACGGCGACGGCGCGGGCGGCCAGCAGTACACGACCCTGGTCGCCGTCGAGCCAGGCCTCCAGACGATCGTGGTTTCGCCGCCCGTCGGCGCGCCGCCGGCGTTCTGGCTCTACGCCGAGGTCGACGGCACCGCGGTACAGGTGCTGGCGCCGCAACTGATCGTCCCGCCGGTGCCGGACCAGCCGCTCGCGATTCACTACGACGTCATCGACGACGGCGACGTCGATGTGACGTGGTTCTGGTACGCCCAGAGCGACCTCGACAACGTCACGGCATTCGCCACCGAAACGAACGTGACGCCGGGCTCGCATACGTTCCACTTCAACGCACCCGGCGGGGCCTCGGGAGACTATCTCGTCTACGCGGAAATCAACGACGGGTTCAATCTGCCCGTCGCGACGGCGCCCGTCCGCTTCCACTACAACGGCGTGGCGCCCACGCACGGCCCCGATGTCGTGGTCAGCAGCGACCTGCCCGACGACGTGCCTCCGGGCTATGTTTCCTGGCGCGTCACGCTGCGCAACGACGGCGACCGGCCGACGTCGAGCATCTCGCTCGAGGAGGACATTACCCAAGGCACGCTTTACGTGTCGGGCGCGTCCGCCGCCTATACCTCGCACGCGGTCTACGACATCCCCGACAAGGAGAACCCCGAGGACGAGACACCCGACCCGGTGCTCGATCCCGCCCGCCTGCGCATCGACCTCGCCGTGCCGCTGGCGCCCGGCGAGGAGGTCACGGTCGACTTCTATACGTTTACCGCCGAGGAGACCGGCAGACGCACTGTCGCCGGCAGCGAATTCCTGACGGCCCGGCATGTGGTGTCGAGCGCCGGGGACACCGAATTCTCCGACAACATCGTCACCGACCAGGCCCATCTCACCGACAATCCACCCGCCGCCTAAGTGCCCGGCCAGCCGACCAACTACGACATCTCCGTCAAGCACGTCGACCACGGGCTGGTGAACGGCCAGCGTTTCGTCGAGCTGCAGATCGTCAACAACGGCACCACGGCCGCCCACGACATCGTGGTGCGCGAGACGATGCTGGCCTCGGCGACCGGCGCCAACGAACCGTTCTTCCAGGGCATGTCGCACAACGAGGACGCCCGCATCGACGGACTGTTCAGCATCGATCCCGACGGCGACCCGACGACCCGCGACGTGACCATCCTGCACGCGTTGCAGCCGGGCGAGATGATCGCCATCCCGTTCTACATCAATGGCGGCTCCAGCACCGAAGCCACCTTGCACGCCACGTTGCTGGGTCCGGTCGACGATTTTGATCCCAGCAACAACGTCGACACCTTCGTCGCCACCGGCCTCTCCAACCCGCCGTTCGTCGCCGCCGTCGTCAACCAGTCGCCCTCCGCCTACCGGTTCGAGACCGGGCCACCGCCGACGCCGTGGCTGCCGAGCGGCCATCTCGACGTCGGCACGACCTACTATTCGAACCTCGAGTACTACCTGACCAACAACTCGATCCCCGTCCGCGACGGGATGATCGAGTTCAAGATCGACGGTCCGGTCTCGATCACGATCAACGGCCAGACCTACACCGACGACTTCACCCTGCCGTTCGGCTTCGAGCTGCCGCCGCCCTACAACATCGCGGTGCCCGGCGACATCAGGCTCAAGACCTTCGGCCTGACGGCGACCGGCGAGGGCGACATCCGGATCGACCTGTCCGTGACCGGAACCAATCCAGCCAATTCGTTCCCGGTCTTCCACCATCTCACCGCGCTGTCGGCCGGCGACGACCCGGCGCCGGTGCTGCTGGCGGCACCCCCGACGACGACGATCACCCAGGACGTCGCCTTCAGCATCGCGCTGCCCGACTCGTTGTTCGAGAACCCCGACCACTCGCCGGTCGACGTCGATCTGCTCGACTGGAACCTGGTGAAGTGGGTTTCCGACGGCAACGGCGGCGGCAACTACCTGACGCTGTCCAACCCGGTCTTCACGACCTCCAGCAGCTTCCCGTGGATCACCTGGAACCCCGGTTCACAGACCTTCAGCGGCACCATGTCGGCGCTCGACGTGCCCGATTTCGATCCCGGCACCGATCTCTCGGACAAATACGCGATCGCCTATCGGGTCTCCAACGGCAATGGCGGCGTGACCAGCGGCCGCGTCGACCTCAGCATCGTCAACACCAACGAGGCACCGCACGTCGCCAATCCCTATCCGGTGCGCCACGGTTTCGTCGGTGTCGAGCTCAACCTGAACCTGCCCGGCAACGTCGAGAGCCATCCCTATTCCAACGGCGCGCCGGGCGACGCGCCGCGCAGCCTCAACAGCTTCTTCACCGACAGCGATCCGTGGACGATCCTGGGCGCGGAGCGCCTCGACGAGTACCTGACCGTCCAGTACACCGGCCTGCCTTCGTTCCTGAGCCTGGCCCACGGCCAACTCGCGGTCGGCACGCCGACGTTGGCCGACGTTGGCCACCACACGATCACCGTCACGGCAACCGACCGTGCCGGCGCCAGCGTCTCGCAGACCTTCGATCTGGAAATCAGCCCCGTCGATCCGCCCGTCGCCAATCCGGTGCCGCTGCCGGCCGCCAACGGCACCCAGGGCGCGCCGTTCACCTACACGATCCCGGCCGACGCCTTCAGCGATCCCAACGGCGATGCGATCACCTACAGCTTCCGCGCCCTGCCGCCGTGGCTGCAATACGATCCGCTGACGCGCACCCTGACCGGCACGCCCGGCCCCGGCGACACCGGACCGCTGACGCTCGACATGATCGCGTCCGACGGCAAGCTTGGCCTCGGCCATCGCGATCTCGTGCTGAACATCGCCAACGTCAACGACGCGCCCTTCGCGGTCGTCGACTATTTCTCCAACGTGGCGTCCGGCGGCACCACCCTGACCGGCCCGGCCGGCGCCCTGACCGGCAACGACACCGACTTCGACGACGACGCGCTGATCGCCTCGCTGGGCACCGCGCCGCGCTTCGGCACCGCCATCGTCAACGCCGACGGCAGCTTCTCCTACACCGTCGGCCCGAACTTCCGCGGCGAGGATTCGTTCACCTACATCGCCACCGATCCGTCCAGCGCCACCGGCGAAGCGCCGGTCTATATCGGCGTCGGCGCCAGCGCGCGGACCGTGAACACGCTGAACGGCACGTCGGGCGTCGAGACGCTGTCGGGCGGCTTCGGCGACGACACCGTCGACGGCGGTGGCGGCAACGACTCGCTCTACGGCGGCGAAGGCAACGACCTGTTGAACTTCGCCTCCGGCCCCGCCAGCGGCGTGATCGTCGATCTGGCCGCCGGCACCGCGACCGGTGTCGGCTACGGTACGCTCGTCTCCGCGGAGTTCGAGAACGTCGCGGGTGGCGTCGGCAACGACACCATCGCGGGCACGTCGGGCCGCAACCAGCTGTTCGGCGGCGGCAACGGCGACGACTCGATCTCGGGCCTTGATGATCGCGATACGATCTACGGCGGTACCGGCAACGACTGGCTCTCGGGCGGCGCCGACAACGACACCGTCTACGGCGGCACCGGCAACGACTACGTGTGGGGCGGCACCGGCAACGACCTCCTGTTCGGCGGCGACGGCAACGACACCATCGACATCGCGGGCGTCGTCGGCGGCAGCGACATCCACAGCTTCGACGGCGGTGCCGGGAACGACACGATCCTGATGAGCGTCGAGCGGGACTGGGGCACCGGCGGCGCCGGCGACGACGTCTATCGCGGCTATCAGCGGGCCCAGTCCGGCTTCTTCGAGAACCTGTACGAGGATTTCGGCGCAGGCGGCGGTCAGGACACGGTCTACGTCGTCGAATCGGGCGTTCAGCTGCAAAGCTACTTCGAGGTCGGCATCGTCGACTTCACGGGTGGTCCGAGCACGCTTTACGGCAGCTTCAACGACAATACGCTCTACGGCAACGCCAACGCCGACATGCTCTGGAGCTGGAACGGCAACGACACGCTTTTCGGCGGCTTCGGCAACGATACGCTTGTCGGCGGCGACGACAACGACACGCTTGTCGGCGGCGCCGGCAACGACAGGTTCGTCGGCGGCCTCGGCAACGACCTTTACCGCGACGTCGGTGCCGGCGACGTCACCAACGAGGACTTCTCGTTCTTCACCGGCGGCGGCATCGACACGCTCTACGCCACCGAAAGCGGCGTCGTGCTCGGCAACGGCATCGAGATCGGTCACGCCAACTTCGTCGACGCCGGCGCGCTGACCGGCAACGCCGCCGACAACGAGCTCTACGGCAACATCGCCGACAACACGCTGGGGGGTGCGGCCGGCAACGACGTCCTTTACGCGGCCGCCGGCAACGACACCGTCTACGGCGGCGCCGGCAACGACTGGTTGCAGGGCGACGGCGGCGACGATTCACTGTCGGCCGGCGACGGCAACGACCGCCTCTACGGCGGCGCCGGCAACGACCTGCTGGCACCCGGCACCGGCAACGACATCGCCTACGGCGAGGGCGGCACGAACACGATCGACTATCGCGACGCGGTCGGCGGCGTGCATGTCGATCTGGCGGGGCGCTACGCCTACGAAAGCGGCGTTGGGGCCAGCATGCTGGCCGGTGCCGCAGCGGCCGGCGTGGTGTCGACCGACTCGCTGACCGGCTTCGTCAACGCCATGGGTTCGGCGTTCGACGACCGCCTCTATGGTACGTCGGGCGACAACACCTTCGCGCCCGGCGCCGGTCGCGACATCGTCTATGGCGGCGGCGGCAACGACACGATCGCCTACGATCAGGCTGCGGGTGGCGTGTTCGTCGACCTGGCGGCGCGCTACGTGCAGGAAACCTGCGGCGGCGCCAGCATGCTGGCCGGGCCCGGCGCGGTGACCGTGCTGTCGACCGACAATGTCTATGGCATGGCCAACGCCATCGGCTCGGGCTTCGACGATCGTCTCTACGGCACGGCCACCGCCAACGTGCTCTCGGGCGGCGACGGCATCGACATCTTCTATGGCCTGGGCGGCGGCGGCACCATCGACGGCGGCCTTGGCGCCGACCGGATCATCGGTGGCGACGGCATCGATTCGCTGACCGGCGGCGCCGGAGCGGACCGTTTCTACTACACCGATACCGAAACGGGCGGTCCCGACCTGATCGCGGACTTCGCCGGCGCCGACGGCGACGTGCTCTATCTGAGCGTCGGCGGTTTCGGCAGCTACGCCGCGGGTGCGACGGTCGACCTGTTCGTCGGCACCGGCACCTCCGACGTGATCTTCGGCGCCCACGCCGCGCAGGGCTTCGCCTACGACAGCGCCACCGGCGCCGTCTGGTTCGACGACGACGGATCCGGCGGTGCCGCGTCCCGCCAGATCGCCACGCTGGGCACGAGCACGCACCCGACCCTGACGGCGGCGAACTTCGTGATGTACGCCTGATCGTGGGCTTCTGGCCGTCGTTCCGCGCGCATTGACTTCGCGCGCGCGGCTTCGGATCATGGCGGCCGGAACAAGCGGCCGACGCTCAGGCCGCGCCGGGAGGATACGATGGCCTATACGCTCGAGGAGTTCGTGCGCGACACGCGGGTTGCCCTGAAGCAGGAACCGGGACCGGCCGGCCGCGAAAAAGTCCGCGCGTTGCTGGAAAAGCTGCTGACCAACAAGGCCTTCGTCGAGGAAGCCGTCGGCGCCGACGCGCCGAAGGGCCGCCGCCATCTGCACGAGGACGCCGAGCAGGGCTTCGTCGTGCTGGCCCATGTCAACGACAAGGCCCACAAGTCGCCGCCGCACGACCACGGCGCGTCGTGGGCGATCTACGGCCAGGCGGTGCAATACACCGACATGAGCGAATGGCGCCGGCTCGACGGCGGCCAGGGCGAGGGCGCCGCCAGGCTGGAACAGACGCGTGCGTACCGCCTCGATCCGGGCAAGGCCGGCGTCTACGACGTCGGGGCCATCCACGCCATCGACTATCCCGACAATTCCTGCTTCGTGCAGGTCACCGGCCGCGATCTCGACCATGTCCGCCGCCTGCGTTTCGACATGAAGGCCGGCAAGGCCGTCGTCATCGAGAGCGCGACGGTCGGCGCCTGAGCGGGTCCGGCGGACAGGCGCGGGACATGACCGCATCCTTCGTCTCCATCGAGAAGGGACTCGGCCCCGACGGCCGGGTCGCCATCGTGCGCTTCGACCGCAAGGCCAGGGTCAACGCGCTGTCGCCCGACGCCATGCTCCAGCTGCGCCGGGCCGCCGAATCCTTCGAGGACGATCTGCACACCAGCGTCGTGATCCTGACCGGGACGGCGACGTCGTTTTGCGCCGGCTTCGATCTGAAGGATTCCGGCGGTCCCGGACGAGGCCCGGTCCCGATGGCCGAACGTCTTCACCGCCAGCGTTTCGGGCCGAAGATGTGCC
>CAMDVZ010000269.1 GCA_945878895.1 Caenispirillum bisanense
GTTGCGGCCCGACGCGATGCTCGTCACCGTGGTCGGCAAACCCGTCGGCGTCACGCCGACGGAGTAGCGTCGGCGTCGGTCCACTCGGCGCGAACGTCCCGATCGCTCTCGCCATCGACACGACGCGCGGCTTCCGCCCGTGCGCGGTCGGGGGCGATCTTTTTCAGCGCCCAGGCCGCCGCGCCGCGAACCACCGGCGAGGCGTCGTCGAGCAGACGGATTACCGCCTCGATGGCGTGCGATGTCGGGTTGCCGTTGCCGAGCGCGACGGCGACGTTGCGGACGAAGCGGTCGCGACCGATGCGCTTGATCGCCGACGTCGTGAAGCGCGCGCGGAAGGCGGCATCGTCGAGCCCGGCGAGTTCGACCAGCGACTGGTTGGCAACGGTTTCGCGGGCGGCGAACGCGGTTTCGCGGGCGACGGCGGCGAACTTGTTCCACGGGCAGGCCGCGAGGCAATCGTCGCAGCCATAGATGCGGTTGCCGATGGCCGTTCGCAGCGCGCGCGGAATCGGACCCGCGTGTTCGATCGTCAGATAGGAAATGCAGCGCCGCGCGTCGAGCTTGTACGGCGCGACGATGGCTTCGGTCGGACAGGCCGCGACGCAGGCCGAGCAGCTGCCGCAATGATCGGATTCGGGCGCGTCGGGCGGCAAGTCGAGCGCGATCAGGATTTCACCGAGAAACAGCCATGACCCGTGCTCGCGCGACACCAGGTTGGTGTGCTTGCCCTGCCAGCCGATGCCGGCGCGCGCCGCCGCCGGCTTTTCCATCACGGGGGCGGTGTCGACGAATACTTTCAGCTCGTGGCCCCAGCGGTTCCATATCCAAGAGGCGAGCGCCTTCAGTCGGGATTTCACCACCTGGTGGTAGTCGCGACCGTGGGCGTAGACGGAGACCGCGCCGAGGTCGGTCCGGGCTTGTGCGGCGCGCGGATCGGCGTCGGGGCCGTAGCCGAGACCGAGCGCGATCGCCGTGCGCGCCGCGGGCCACAGGACCCCGGGGTCGGCGCGGCGTTCCGTGTTCCGGGCCATCCACGCCATGTCGCCGTGCCAGCCGGCGTCGACGAAGGCCCGCAGGCGTTCGCCCTGGATCGCCGGCGCGGCGGCGGCGGCGAAGCCGACCGAGTCGAAGCCCAGCCGGAACGCTTCGGCGCGAATCTCCGCCTTGATCGACGCCGGATCGCTCGGGGCGGCCAGTTTCAGGCCGGGGCGGGGCTGGATTGCCATGGTCCGACGATGCGACGCTTGCGGGTCGCGCTCAAGACCCATGGCGGGGGCGGCGGGCCGATGGCTATGATGGGTGCTCGACCGGCCGGAGGAGGGGTATCCATGGCGTTCCGCGTGCTCATCGCGCAGTTCATGCACGAGACCAACACGTTCAGCGTCCTGCCCACGACGCTGGACGACTACCGCCGCCGCTGGCTGGTGCGCGGCAACGAGATGGCGTCGCGCTTCCGGAACACGAAGACGGAGATCGGCGGCCTGCTCGACGCGGCCGACCGGTATGGCTGGGAACTGATTCCCGCGCTCGCCGCCAACGCCACGCCTTCGGGCCGCCTGACGGTGGAGACCTGGGCCTTCATTCGCGACGGCATCGTCGATGCGCTGAAATCGGCGGGCCGGGTCGATGGCATTTGCCTCGCCTGTCACGGCGCCGCGGTCGCCGCCACGTCCGACGATCCCGAAGGCGAGCTGCTCGAGGCGATCCGCGCGGTGGTCGGCCCCGACGTGCCGATCGCCATGACGCTCGATCTGCACGCCAACGTGACGGACCGCATGGCGCGCCTGTCGAGCGCGCTGATCAGCTACCGCACCTATCCGCACGTCGACCAGTACGAGCGGGCGCAACAGGGCGCCGCCCCGATTCAGGCCGCGATGGAAGGCAAAGGCAAACCGCGTTGCCTCGTGGCGCAGCCCGCGACGCTGTCGGGCGTCGATGGCGGCAAGACGACGGTGCCCGGCCCGATGCTGGATCTGCTGGCGATGGCCGACGCTTTCGAGAAGGAGCCCGGCATCAACGTGGTCAGCGTCCAGGCCGGTTTCATGCCTTCGGACATCGCCAATGTCGGTCCCTCGATCGCCGTCAGCCACGAGCCCGGCTACGAGGCGCGCGCCGCCGAAATCGCGCGCGCGATGAGCCAACGGATATGGGATCGCCGGGGCGAGACGTTCTCGACCTTGCTGACGGTCGAGCAGGCCATCGCGAAGGCCATTGCCCACGACGCCTCGAAGGGGCCGCTGGTGATCGCCGACGGCACGGACAATCCCGGCGGCGGTGCCTATGGCGATGCCACACGTCTGCTGGCGGCGCTGCTCGAGGCGAAGATCGAGGGCGTGGCGGTCGGCACCATGTTCGATCCGGCCGCCGTTGCGATGGCCATGAAAGCCGGCGTCGGCGGCGAGATCACGGTCGATCTCGGGGGGCATCACGACCCTGCGTTCGGCGAACCCCTGCGGTTGACGGCGACGGTCGCGTTGCTGTCCGACGGCACCTTCGTCAACGATGGTCCGATGCAACAGGGCGTCGAGACCGCGATGGGACCGACCGCGGTGCTGCGGGTCGGCGGCATCGACATCGTCGTTGTATCCAACCGTATCCAGACCATCGACCTGCAGGTGTTTCTCAGCTAGGGCATCCGGCCCGGGCACAAGCGGGTGCTGATGGTGAAGAGCATCCAGCATTTCAGGGCCGCCTACGGCCCGATTGCCGGCGACGTGATCGTCGTCGATTCCGGAGCGCTGTGTTCGCCCGACGTGCGGCGCTTCGCCTACACGAAGTTGCGCAAGCCGGTGTTTCCGTTCGACGCCGTCGCCGAACCCTTCGCGACCGGCGAGGGAACGCCATGACCGGCGACATCGAATACTTCTACTCCGTGCGCTCGATCTACGCGTATTTCGGGGCGGCCCGGCTCGTTGCCATGGCGAAGCGCTTCGGCCGTCGTCTGGTGCACCGGCCGGTCGATCTGTCGAAAGTCGTGCCGGCGTTCGGCTCGGTCTGGTTCCTCGACCGCCCGCCCGTGCACACCGCCTATCATTTCGGTCGCGAGATCGAGCGCTGGAGCGAGTATCTCGCCATCCCCGCCCTGGTCGACCCGAAGCATCACTACGGCGACCGGACCTTGCCATCGGGCCTCGTGCTGGCCGCGCAGGAGGCCGGTGCCAACGTCGACGCGCTGCACGAGGGCGTGTTGACGGCGCTGTGGCGCGACGATCGCGACATCGCCGATCCGGCCATCCTCGCCGGGTTGTGCCGCGCCGCCGGGATCGCCGATCCGGCGCCGCTGCTGGCGCGCGCCCTGTCGCCGGCCATCCAGACCGCCTTCGATGCCTGCTCGGCACGCGCCATCGAGGCCAGGGTGCCAGGCTCGCCGACCTACGTCGTCGATGGCGAATTGTTCTACGGCCAGGACCGGCTGATGATGGTCGAGCGCCATCTGGAACGGCCGTTCCGCCGCGCCTGAGCGTCGCGAGCCCGGCGGCCGCCAGACACCGGCCGCGCCCGGGGCATTCGGCCGAGCGGGACGCATTCCGGCCCGACATCGGCCGGTCGCGACGATTGTCCGCCCGGTCTCAGCGCGGTTCCGGCGTTCGCCGCATCGGTGGATCGGTGTTGCGTGGCGGGGGTGGCACGACCACCGGTGGCTGGCGAACCGGCGGTGGCGCGACGGGCGCCGGCGCGACGGCCGGCGGCGGGGCAACCCGCGGCGTCGGCGAAGTCGCGGATTCGTTGGGTCGCGCGGTCGGTGGCGGGACGGGCGCCGCGGGTGGTGTCGTTGGTTGCGCCATCGTCGTTGCTGGCTGCGACGATGTCCCCGACCCGGCAGGCGCGGCCGGCGGTGCCGGTGTCGCCACGGGTGGGGTCGGCGGCGAAGCGACCGGTGGCGGCGGGGCCGGCGTGGCGACCGGCGGCTTCGGCACCGCTGCCGGGGAGGCGGGAGGTATCGCCGGAACGGCCGGAGCCGGTGGGCTCGCGGGCTTGTCGTCGGCCGTCTTGCGCAAATCGTCGAGCCGTTTCTGCGAGGGGATCACGGCGGCCACCAGCGCGAGGCGGAAACCGACCGTGGGCAGACGGCGCGGTCCCTTGTCGTCGAACGGCGGCACCTCGTAGCGATAGGACGAGCGGATGTCGGCGCGTGGTGTGCGATGGTTGCCGCCCTTGATGACGTAGCCACCGGCCTGGCCCTGGGCGCGCCCGCCATGGACGCGGAAGGGCTCCAGCACGATCTCGTCGACGTTGCCCAGCATGTCGTGCAGGCCCAGCGGATTGGCTTTCAGGGCGCCGATCAGCTGGACCTCGTCGTTCGACGAGGAGGGCCCGGCGAACCACACGTACTTCTCCATGCCATCGACCATCGGGAAGGTGCGGGCCTCGAACTCGCCTTGCGCGACCACGGTGCCGCCACGCGCGGCGTACTCCCATTCCGCCTCGGTCGGCAGGCGCAGGAAGCCGGCCGAATTGTCCTCGCGCGGCAGCTTGTCGGCGGCGTTGGCGAGCAGCCATTCGGTGTAGCGTTGCGCCACCTGCACGGCGTCGAACCAGGTCTGGGCGGTGGCGGGTTTCATGGCGGCCCGCGCCGGTTCGGCGCATTTGCCCGCGATGGCGTCGAGCTGGAGCTGCGAGAGCTCGTACTTGGCGAGGTAGTAGTAGCGGCGCTTCGGATCGGCGCGGTCGGTGAAGGAGCCCTCGACGAACTCCTCGCGGCGGGCCTCCGTCGTGCCGAACCGCGGATCGTCGCCGCCCATGACGAACTTGCGGACCTTGAGCTGCGCTTCGGTCGGCACCTCGATCCGGCGGAACACCATCGCGCCGCCGCACGGCATCGGCATCACCAGATCGTCGATCAGCGGCTGCGGATCGTAGAAACGGGCCTGCCACGGAGTGGGCGGCGTTTGCGCGTGCGCGGCGCCGGCGACCGTCGCGAGAAGCAGCGCGACGAGCGCTCGCCGACGCGGGAACAGCGACGCGCGGGGGCTGGGCGGAAGTGTCATCGCTGCTTGGACATCGTTCGCGGGACCATGCGGCACCGGAGGCCGGATCGCAATCGCGTCGACGTCGCGACGGAGGCAATGATGCGACGGTCAGGCTGCCTTCGCGCGTCTCCGACTTTTTGCCTTCACTTTCGCTGCGCCGGCGCCGGCCGCCGTCAGGGCCGCGTGGGCGATGAACGAGGATCGGGTCAGCCCGATGGCTTCGGCCGCCGCGTCGATCCGATCCAGGACGCGCTGGTTGAGACTGATCGACACGGCTACGGCCTTGCTCTTCGGCGTCGGCGCCGGAACCCAGACGAGCGACGCGCCCGGCGAACCTTCGACGGCGCTCCGCACGTCGGTCGGTGCCGGAACCGGTTGACCGGTGTCCTCCGCCGCCTCGATCCATCCCCCGAGGGCTTCGGCCGCCTTCATGCCCGCCTCGACGAAGCCATCGGCGCAGGTAACGCAACCCGGCAGGTCTGGAAACGCGACCTCGTACTGGCCGGTTCGGACGTCCCTTGCGATCAGCGCGTAGTAGCCGCTTCCGATGTCGGTCTCCTTGCGTCGTTCGCGCTGCTCATTTCAGTCCGGCGGTCTCGGGAATATTGTTCAGCGTCCCGGTCGGCAGATCCTTGACCGGATGTGGAACGACGACGATCCCCGATTTGGCCGGATGCGTGAAAACGTGGTGGTCGCCTTTGACCCGGTTGAGCGTCCAGCCGGCGGCCTCGATGGCCTTGATCGCCTCCCGGCTGCCCATCCGCTTCATCGGGGCTCTCCTAGATATGGAGAAATTGATAAGCGGAAGACCTGTTGGCAAGCGATTTCGGGGAAACGATCGGCGCGGCCCGCGGCGCGGATTTCCGGAGGCGTCCGGTCGCGCATCGTCCGTGGCGGCCGGATCGCAATCGGGTCGATTGCCCGATGGCCCGGTCCGGAATGGTGGGCGCTGCAGGGATTGAACCTGCGACCCCACCCGTGTGAAGGGTGTGCTCTACCGCTGAGCTAAGCGCCCGTTCCCGCCGAATGGAGCCGAGGGCCCCGTCGCGAACCGGCGCGGTATAGGGCCCGCGTGTCGGGCGTGTCAAGGAAACCACGGGCGGCGCGACGGCGGATCGAAATCGCCCTGTCGTGCGGCCTCGCCGTGGTGGTCAGACGCGCGCGGCGGCGGCGACGGCGCGGAGGAGGTCGGGCAGGCGGTCGAAACGGTCGAGGACGGCGTCGGCGCCGAGCTGGTCGGGCGGGGTCGCGGTGTAACCCCACGACACCGCGATCACCGGCAGGCCGGCGGCCTTGGCGGCCTCGACGTCGTGGATTGAGTCGCCGACCATGACGGCGGTGGCGGGATCGGCGCCCATGCGTTTCAGCAGCCCCAGGATATGGCCGGGATGGGGTTTGCGGACACCGAAACTGTCGGCGCCGGCGGCATCCTCGATGGGCGGCATCAGGCCGAGCCTGGCCAGCACGTCGCGCGCCGACGCCTCGTACTTGTTGGTGCAGACGCAGAGCCGGATGCCCGCCGCGGCGAGGCCGGCCAGGGTGGTCACGACGCCGGGATAGGGGCGGGTCGAGGCGACGGGGTTGGCGGCGTAGTGGGCAACGAAGGCGTCGACCTTGTCGTCCAGCTGCTCGCGCGAGAGGTCGACGCCACGCAGCGCGAAGGCCTTGCGGGTGCGCACCCGGC
>CAMDVZ010000270.1 GCA_945878895.1 Caenispirillum bisanense
AACTCCCGCGCCGACAGATCCCTCCGTGTGATCCCGATTGCCTGGCCCATCGATGACTGCCTCCGAACGCTGTGACGGCAACACAGAATCAGCGGTCACCACATTCCGCAAGGGGCAGAGAGTCAGGAACTCCGCTACCTGGTATTACAGCGAAATCGACGCATAACGAGGCGAAATCGGGCCCAAACCGTGGTGAAATTATGGCGAAATCCGGCCTCAGTGGGCCGCCCTGGGGGTCTCCATCAGCTCGACCAGCACGCCGCCCATGTCCCTGGGGTGCAGGAAAATGACCGGCACGCCGTGGGCGCCCATGCGGGGCTCGCCGGTGCCGAGCATCGTGGCGCCTTTCGCGCGCATGGCGTCGCGGGCGGCCAGGATGTCGACCACCTCGAAACAGACATGGTGCTGGCCGCCCTTGGGGTTCTTGGCGAGGAAGGCCGCGATCGGCGAATTCTCGCCCCACGGCTCGATCAGCTCGATCTGGGCGTTGGGCAGGTTGACGAAGCAAACCCACACGCCTTGCTCTGGCAGAGCGCGTTTTTCGGTGATGTCGGTGGCCCCGAAGACGTCGCGGTAGAGCGCGACGGCGGTCTCGATCGAGGGCGTGGCGACGCCGACGTGGTTGAGCTTTCCGATCATGGCAGGGCTCCGCGGGGCAGCAGGGAGAAGGCTGGCGGCTATCTGGCATGGCCGCGGCGGAGCGGCAACCGGCAGCGCGTCGCGGGGCTCGACGGAATGTTATAACATAACATAATCTCGGATCACACGGAGGATCCCGGATGTTTCTCTCGCGACGCAAATTGATCGCCGCCGCCGCCACGACACCCCTTTCCAGCATGCTCTTTGTCGCCGCCGCGCAGTCGAAAACCGCAGTCGTCGCGAGCTTCACGATTCTCGCCGATTTCGCGAAAACCGTCGGTGGCGACAGGATTTCCTTGACCACCATCGTCGGTCCCGACCGCGACGCGCATGCCTATCAACCGACCCCGACCGACGCCCGCGCGCTGGCCGCCGCCCGGGTCCTGATCTTCAATGGCCTCGGCTTCGAACCATGGGCCGACCGCCTCGCCCGCTCGTCCGCCTTCGCCGGCCACCGCATCGTGGCGAGCGAGGGACTGGCCGCCCCGCTGGCGCGCTCCGAACCCGCCGCCAAAGGCCACGGTCACGGCCACGCTCACGCGGCGTCCGATCCACATGTCTGGCAGGACGTCGCCGGGGCCCGCCACCAGGTCGGCGCCATCGCCACCGGCCTCGCTGCCGCCGACCCCGCCAACGCAACGTATTATCGCGAGCGCGCCGCCGCCTACGACCGCCGCCTCGCCGACCTCGACGCCTGGATCCGCGACCAGATCGCCACCGTTCCCGCCGCCAAGCGCAAGGTCATCACCGGCCACGACGCGTTCGGCTATTTCGCGCGCGCCCATGGCGTCGCGTTCCGCGCCCCCGTTGGCCTCGGCACCGACCGGCAACCCTCGGCGCGCGACGTGGCGGCCCTGATCCGCCAGATCCGGGCCGAGGGGATCAAGGCAATTTTTCTCGAAAACATGAGCAATCCCAAGCTGATCGAGCAGATCGCGCGGGAAGCCGGCGGCGTGGTCGGCCCGACCCTCCATGTCGATGCCCTGTCGCCCGAGGGTGGCGTCGCGCCGACCTACGAGGCAATGATGCGCCACAACGTGCCGGCCCTTGTGGCCGGCATGCGCGCGAACTGACCCCCCCCCGACGGAGACCACGATGAACAAGGCAATCGCGGCATGGGGCCTCGCCGCGGCGATCGGTTGCGGCCCGGCGCTGGCCCGGGGCGACGACAAGGAAAATCCCAAACCGGTCGAAACCCCCTACCTGAAAGGCAGCCTCGGCATCCAGCTGCGCTTCGACGGCACGTTCGCGGGCGACGACGATCCCGGCCGCCGCGCGCTGCTGTATCTGGACGAGGGCGACGCTGAATTCAGCCTGCATCCAACCGACTGGCTGGCGCTCAAGGCGCACGTCAAGGGCAGCACGGTGCGCGGACCCGCACCACGCACCAGCGAGGCGTTCCGGGGCTTCGGCGTCTTCATGGAAGAGCTCTACGTCGACCTCGACTTCAAGCACGTCGCCTTCTTCGCCGGCAAGTTCAACCCCGCGTTTGGCCTGATGCACAAGGCCGACATGGTGCGCGGCATTTTCAGCCGCGATTTCGCGCTCGACTACGAACTCACCGAGAAGGTCGGGTTCGGCGCCAGCCTGCGCGGCGACGCGGTCGAGCACGGCCTCGGTCGCCACGAGCTGACGGCGGCGCTGTTCTTCGAGGACACCACGATCCTGCGCTGCTCCCTGGTCACCTCGCCGGCGTTCAGCGAGCCGCTGACCACCCGCGCCAGCACGCTGAGCCTGGGCGACGGCGGCGTCGCCAACACCGAAACCCCGAACAACGCCGCGATCGCGCTGACCGGCGGTGGCTTCGGCTTCGCGCCCGATCTGGAATACCATCTCGGCTATCGCCTGCAGCGCGCCAGTCCGGCTGGACTGGCGGCCGGCACCGAGACCGCCGACGAGCACGGCGTCAGCGTCGGCTTCCGCCACGAGTTCAAGATCGCGCGCCTGCCCGGCGGCACCACCGTGACGCCGATGGTCGAATGGGCGCGACTCTGGAACGCCGGCGGCAACGAGGGCCAGCTCGAGTACTTCAGCGCCGCCGTCGCAGTCGCCACCGGCCCGTGGGAGCTCTGGCTGTCGGGATCGCTGCGCAGCGCCTTCGCCAGTCCGGCCGCCGCCGACATCCACGACAAGGTCTTCTCGGTGTCGCTCGACCACCAGGTCACGGACTGGATGAAGGCCGGCGCCGGTTATCGCTTCCGGCAGGTCGCGGACATCGGGGACCACACCATCGGCATCCGGCTGTGGTTCACCCACGACTTCACCCTGCCGCTGCGCCGCTAGACCGCCACAACGGGTTCGAAAGGCGCCGAAAACGCCGGGCCGGGGCGCACCCGTCTCCCGGCCGGGTTTCCCTTGGCCCCAAGTGCTCCCCGGCTATGCTTGGCTGACGGGAACGAATAGGCTCGAAGCCTTCGCGCGAAGGAGTTCGACCCATGCCTGCCGGTTTCCATTTCCGTCGCGCGCTGGTCCGTGGCGCGGTGCTCGCCGCCGCCTTGGTGCCGTTCGCGGCGGCCGCCCATCCCGTCCTGCCGCCCAGGACCGCCGACGAACGCGCGGTGGAGGCCGAGATTCTCGCCTTTCGCCAAGGCGTGCTCGACGCCATCGCCGCCAAGGACGTGGCGAAACTCAAGCGCGCCTATGTCGAGAGCTACAGTCACGTCGACGGCTCGGGAACGGTCGATGGCCGCGACGCCCGCATCCTGTCGCTGCTGGCGGGCGAGCCGGCGATCGAGACCGCGCGGCCCGACGAGCTGGCGGTGCGGGTGTTCGGCAAGGACACCGCCATCGTCTCTGGCCGGAGCCCGATCCGGAGTCTCGCCGACGGCAGGACATACGATTTCCGCTGGATCGTGGTCTACGCGCGCGGCAAGGACGGGTGGCGGATCGCGGCCAGCCAGGCGACGCTGTTGCCGCCGCGCAACTGACCGGAGCCGCCGTCCGATCGCCCGCGGGCGATGGCGATGCATGACGATGCCGATCCGCGGCGACGGCTCCACGAGGCCGGCGCCGCGAACGGACGGAGGGTCGGAGCATGAATGGCGCGACGATCGGGTTCGTGGTGCCGATCGGTGGCGCGGGCGCTTTCCTGATGGTGGCCGGGAGCCTGATGCTGGCGCGCCGGCTTCCCTTGGCGATCGGCGGCGCGCGCGCCATCGGCCGGATCACGGGCATTCGGCGCCACGCCGGTCCCGCCGGAGGCGAGACACGCTGGCGGACCACCCAGTCGCGCATCGTTTCATTTCGCGACGCCGACGGCGCGGAGCACGCCGTGGCGCTGGGCCAGACCAGCCGATAGCCTCGGCAGCGACTCGGCGACGCGGTCGCCGTGGTCTACGATCGGCGCAACCCGACGCGCGCGGTCGAGGACTCCGCGGGCACGCTCGTGGTGTTTCCGCTCGTCACGACGATGGCTGGCCTGGCGTTGCTGGTGCTGGCGGCCGGCATGGCATTCGGTGGAACGTCCTGACGCCCGCCTGCAGCCGCGCGGCTCTATATCGCCGCTTCGGTCTTGCCGTCGAAGAAGTGCAGACGGTCGGGATCCAGCGCGAGGCGGAGCTTGTCGCGGATTTTCGCCGGCGTCATCGGATCGACGCTGGCGACCAGCGAGTCCTTGCCGACGCGCACGTCGAGCAGGGTCTCGGAGCCCAGCCGCTCGACCACCTCGACGTCGCAGGCGAAACCGTATTCGACCGGGTCGGCGGAGCCGGCAATGCGCATGTCCTCGGGCCGGATGCCGAGCGTGGCAGTCTCGCCGACGTGCGGACGGACGCGCTCAACCAACCGCTCGGGCACCTTGATCTTCATGGCCTCGTTGTCGGCCCAGACGCCGCCGTCGCGCGCCACGAACGTCACGCCGGCGAAATTCATCGCCGGCGATCCGATGAAGCCAGCGACGAAGCGGTTGGCCGGCTTGTTGTAGAGGTCCATCGGCTCGCCGACCTGCTGCACCCAGCCGTCCTTCATCACCACGACGCGATCGCCCAGCGTCATCGCCTCGACCTGGTCGTGGGTGACGTAGATGGCGGTGGTGCCCAGACGGTCGTGCAATTTCTTGAGCTCCACGCGCATCTGGACCCGCAGCTTGGCGTCGAGGTTCGAGAGCGGCTCGTCGAACAGGAACACCTTGGGATGGCGCACGATGGCGCGCCCGAGCGCCACGCGCTGGCGCTGGCCCCCCGAGAGCTGGCGCGGCTTGCGCTTGAGCAGTTCGCCGATGTCGAGGATGTCGGCCGCCTCGCGCACGCGCTTGTCGATCTCCTCGCGCGCGAACTTCCGCATCTTGAGGCCAAACGCCATGTTGTCGAACACGCTCATGTGCGGGTAGAGCGCGTAGTTCTGGAACACCATCGCGATGTCGCGATCCATCGGGGGCAGCTCGTTGACAACCACGTCGTCGACCAGGATCTCGCCGGAGCTGATCGATTCGAGGCCCGCCACCATCCGCAAGGTCGTGGTCTTGCCGCAGCCCGAGGGGCCCACGAATACCACGAACTCCTTGTCGTTGATCTGCAGGTTCACGTCCTTCACGGCGTGAACGTCGTCGTAGAATTTGTTGATCTGGCGGATCGTTACCTGCGCCATGATTCCTCCGAAGTCGCCACGGGAGCGGCGCGCTGGTTCAGCCCTTGACCGAGCCGGTGAGGCCCGCGACGTAGTGTTCGACGAAGAACGAGTAGACGAACGCCACGGGGATCGAGCCCAGCAGCGCGCCCGCCATCAGCGAGCCCCAGAAGAACACGTCGCCGCGGATCAGTTCGGACGTGACGCCGACCGGGACGGTCTTCTGTTCGGGCGAGGACAGGAACACCAGGGCGTAGATGAACTCGTTCCACGACAGGGTGAAGGCGAAGATGCCGGCCGACAGGATGCCGGGAATGGCGACCGGGATGATGATGTAGACCATCGCCTGCCAGCGCGAGGCACCGTCGATGCGGGCGCACTCCTCCAGCTCCTTGGGAATGGCCTTGAAGTAGCCCATCATCAGCCAGGTGCAGAACGGAATCAGGAACGTCGGGTAGGTGAGCATCAGCGCCCATGGCGTGTCGCCCATGTTGAAGTTCCGGATGATCTCCGCCAGCGGAATGAACAGCAGGGTCTGGGGCACCAGATAAGTCACGAAAATGCCGGTGCCGAGCGTGCCGGCGAACGGGAAATTCAGGCGCGAGAGCGCGTAGCCCGCCAGCACGCCGCAGAACAGCGACACGATGGTGGACACGCCCGAGATCAGCATCGTGTTCCACATCCACTTCGAGAACAGCGTCTCCTCGAGCAGATACTTGATGTGCTCCCAGGTCGGATTGTTGGTCCAGAACGGCTGATAGCGCGGCGAGTTCCACGGCTGGTACAGCTCTCCGTCGGGCCTGAACGTCGTGATGAACATCCAGTAGAACGGGAACAGCAGCACGAACACGAACAACGCGAGGGGGACGTAGAAGAACACCCACTTCCGCCAGATGGCACCTTCGATCATGTCAGCGGGTCTCCACTCTGCGGATGTACAGCAGCTTCACGACGACGATCATGAACAGGAACGGGAACATCGCGAGCGAGATCGCCGCCCCCTCCGACAGAAGGCCGGTCCCGATGCCTATCTGGTAGGCATAGGTCGCGAAAAGATGGGTGGCGTTGGCGGGGCCGCCGCCGGTCATGACGTAGACCAGCTGGAAGTCCGCGAAGGTCTGGATCACCGAAAACAGCACCACGACCATGGTCACCGGCAGCAGCAGCGGCCACGTGATGTACCAGAACCGTTGCAGCGGCTTGGCGCCGTCGATGGCGGCGGCCTCTTGCAACTCGGGACTGATCGTCTGGAGGCCCGCCAGCAGGCTGATGGCGAAAAAGGGCACGCCGCGCCAGATGTTGACGATCATGATCGAGGCCATCGCAAGATCGGGGTCGCCCAGCCAGTTGATGCGGGTGCTGATCAGTCCGACCTTGAACAGCGCCCAGTTGATGACGCTGAAGGTCGGGTCGAACATCCACTTCCAGGCGAAGGTCG
>CAMDVZ010000271.1 GCA_945878895.1 Caenispirillum bisanense
AAGGAAGACCCCGAGGGCAAGCTGATCGGTCAGTACGATCTTCGCCATTTCCGCACGCTGTTCCTCGCGGGCGAGCGCGGCGACCCGCCCACCATTGAATGGGCGCAGACCAAACTCGGCGTGCCAATCGTCGACCACTGGTGGCAGACTGAAACCGGTTGGCCGATCTGTGGCAATTTCGTTGGCCTCGACCCGATGCCGGTGAAGCCCGGCTCGACGTCGGTACCGGCGCCGGGCTGGGACATCCAGGTGCTCGACGAGCAGGGGCGCAACGCGAAAGCAGGCGAGACCGGCGTGCTGGTCGCGAAATTGCCGATGCCGCCTGGGACGCTGCCGACCCTGTGGAACGCCGACGAGCGGTTCCGGCAAGCCTACCTCGTGGAGTACCCCGGCTACTACAAGAGCGGCGACGCCGGCTACATCGACGAGGATGGCTATGTCTACGTGATGACGCGCGTCGACGACGTCATCAACGTCGCGGGCCATCGCCTCTCGACGGGCCAGATGGAGGAAGTGCTGGCCGCGCATCCCGACGTCGCTGAGTGCGCCGTGATCGGCGTCGCCGACGAGCTCAAGGGCCAGGTGCCGTTGGGCATGATCGTGCTCAAGGCCGGCGTCACCAGAACACACTCGGAGATCGTGGCCGACGTGGTGAAGCTGGTTCGCGACCGCATCGGACCGGTGGCGTTCTTCAAGACCTGCACCGTCGTGAATCGCCTGCCCAAGACCCGTTCGGGCAAGATCCTGCGCGGCACGATGCAGAAGATCGCCGATTCGCAGGCCTGGAACATGCCCGCCACGATCGACGACCCGGCCATCCTCGACGAAATCCGCGAGGCGTTGAAGCCTGCGGGGTACGCCAAGAGTTAGGGAACGACCTTCGGGTTCGTGCTCCCCGATACGTGTCGACGTCGATGGCCCGTGGCGGCGGATGGATACGGCGGCGTCGGGAGCGCGGCCGCCTGGCGGCATGAGGAGAAATCATGCGCGGCCAGACAAATCGTGATCGCGTGCCGCCGCCGAACCGCGCTCTACTGCGCTCGACACTAGGGAGAATCCATGGCCCGCCTCGAAGACCTGCCGCCCGCGACCGCCCAGCGCCTGCGCGACCTGGAATGCCCGGTCTACGACTCATCGCCCTTCGTGACCGGCGGGCCGCTGTCGACACGACGCGTGGCGATCGTCAGTTCGGCCGCCCTCCATCGTCGCGGCGACAAGCCGATGATGCCCGGCGCCAACGAATTCCGGGAGCTTCCAGCGTCGCGGCCGACCAACGAGATCGTCATGACGCACGTGTCGGTCAACTACGACCGGTCGGGGTTCCAGCGCGACATCAACGTTGCCTATCCGATCGACCGGCTGCGCGAGCTCGCCGCCGACCGGACGATCGGGTCGGTCGCCGACACGCACTACGCGGTGATGGGCGCCAACGATCCCAAGGCGTGGGGCGAGCTGGCCGATCAACTGGTGGGCAAGCTGCGAGCCGACCGGGTCGACGCGGTGCTGCTCAGTCCGGTTTGACCCTTCTGCACGCGCGCCGTGGGCGCGCTCGCACATCTGATCGAACAGCGCGGCATCGCCACCACGACCATCGGCCTGATCCGGTTGCACCTCGAGAAAATCCGCGTGCCGCGCGCTCTTGCCGTGCCGTTCGAACTCGGCCGGCCACTCGGCGAGCCGGAGAACCCGGCGTTCCAGCGACGCGTGCTGCTGGCGGCGCTCGGATTGCTGGAGCGAACCGACGGTCCCGTCGTCCTGGATGATTTCCCCGAGGAGGCGCCCGGTCGCTTGCCGCTGGAGGGCTGGAAGCCCGCCGTGGTGCTGCCGGCCGTGCCCGTGCCTGGCCCCGACGCGTCGGCCGCCGACTGGGCAAACGCGCTGTGCACCGAGTGGACGCCGCTGCTCTGGACCCACATGCGGCATGCCGGCGAGCGCGGTCGTTCCACGGTCGGCGGAGGACAGCAGGACCGCGAACGGTGGCCGGAGCTGTTCGCGGCGTTCGCGGCAGGGACACCACCGGTCGAGTCGGCCGTACCGGGTCTGCGCGCGGTGCAGGCGATGCGCTACGTCGCCGACGATCTCAAGGCGCTGTACACCGAGGCGGCCATCGCGCCGGGCAGCGGTCCGTCGAGCCGGCAAGTGCTGGACTGGTTCTGGAACGATACAGTCGCGGGGGCCTTGCTGCAGGTCGTTCGCGCCCGTTGCCTCGCCAGCGACGACAAGGTGCTGAATATCGTGGGCACGATGCAGATCGTGCCGGGCGCGCGCGTCAGGTAGGCGTCGCGCGGCGGCCGCTCAGACTTCCGGCTGATCGGCTTCGGCGAGATCGACGGTCGCTGCGTCCTCGCTGGTTTCGTCGGAGACGAGCGCTTCCATGTCCGCGGTGTCCATGTCCTCGTCACCGAACCCCGGCTGCTCGTCCGACACGACGGGTTCCGGCTCGGGTTCCGGCAGCCCGGCGGCTTGCCGCGCCATCGCCGCCGCCTTCTTCTTGGCGGACTCTTCGCGGGCGGCTCTCGCGCGAGCTTTCTCGATGGCGGCGTTGAGGTCGCGGATCGTGCACAGGCCCAGCGTGATCGGGTCGCGCTGCTTGATGTTGACGCTGTTCCAGTGCGAGCGGTCGCGGATCGCCTGGATCGTGTTCTTGGTCGAGCCGACCAGGCGGGCGATTTGCGAATCCTGCAACTCGCCATGGTTCTTGAGCAGCCAGGCGATGGCGTCGGGCCGGTCCTGGCGCTTGGCGACCGGCGTGTAGCGGGGGCCTCCGGCGCGCAGGGTCGGCTGCGGTCGGTCGTGCGTCAGCAGTTCGAGGCGGCCGGCGGGATCGGCTTCGCAGCGGGCGATTTCCTGCTTGGTCAGTTCGTTGTTCACCAGCGGATCGCGACCGACCATGCCTATCGCGACCTCGCCGTCGGCGATGGCCTGGATCTCGAGAATGTGTAGGCCGGTGAAGATCGAGACCTGTTCGAACGTCAGCGTGCTGTTCTCGACCAGCCAGACGGCGGTCGCTTTGGGCATCAGGGGCGTGGCCATGGCAAATACTCTGCGGTTTTCCGGCTTTGGGCGACGCCCGGGTCCGCCCGGCGCCGCCCCCCGAAAGAATAGGGAATTGACCGCTATATAGGCGCCGCCGCGCGACCCGTCAAAGCCGCATTTCCGCCGTCCGCGTGCACGATGTCACAGCGTCAGCATCACCTTTCCGACATGCTCGGCGCGCTCCAGCTCCGCGTGGGCGGCGGCGGCCTCGCGCAACGGGAAGGTCTTGAAGATCACGGGCGCGCAGGTGCCGTTTTCGAGCAACGGCCAGACTTTCTCGCGCAGACCCTTCGCCATCCGGCCTTTCGCGGCCACGCTCTGCGGCCGCATCGTGGAGCCGGTGACGGTCAGCCAGTTGACCATGATCTGGCCTGCGTTGATGGTGGCGGTGGCGCCGCCGAGCAGGGCGATGATCACCAGCCGGCCGTTCCGGTTCAGCAGCCCGATGTTTTTCGGAATGTAGTCGCCGGCCACCATGTCGAGCACGACATCGACGCCGCCCGACAGTTTCTTGACCTCGGCCGCCCAGTCGTTGTCCTTGTAGAGGATGGCGTGATCGGCGCCGAGCTGGCGCACGGCGGCCGCTTTCTCGGCGTTGCGCACGGTCGTGTAGACGGTGGCGCCGAACAGCTTGGCGAGCTGGATCGCCGTGGTGCCGATTCCGCTGGCGCCGCCATGGATCAGCACCGATTCGCCGGCCGTCAGCAGGCCGCGCTCGAACAGGTTGTGCCAGACCGTGAAATAGGTTTCCGGCACCGCCGCGGCGCGCAGCATGTCGAAACCCTTCGGCACCGGCAGGCACTGCGGCGCCGGCACCCGGCAATATTCGGCGTAGGCGCCGCCCGGCGCGAGCGCGCAGACCGCGTCGCCCACCGACCAGCCGGTGGTTCCCTCGCCGAGCGCCACCACGGTGCCGGCGCATTCGAGGCCCGGCAGGTCCGAGGCACCCGGCGGCGGCGCGTAGAAGCCCTGGCGCTGGGCGATGTCGGGGCGGTTGACGCCGGCGGCGGCGACCTTGATCAGCACTTCGCCGGCTTCCGGTTTCGGCACCGGCCGGGTCGCGGGCTTCAGGACTTCGGGCCCGCCATATTGGCTGATCTCGATGCAGGTCATGCTGGCGGGCAGGGTGGTCATGCGACTCTCCGCTGGTTCCGGGGCGTTGGGGCGCCTGCTATAGCTGGCACCGGCATCGACCTCAACCGGCGGAGGACGCCATGGCGCGCGAGCAGGACGATCTGGAACCCCGGCACCGCAAGGTGCCGCCCAAGCCGCTCGACGGCCTCTCGGTGGAGGAGCTGGCCGACTACGTCGCGGAACTCCAGGCCGAGATCGTCCGCGCCGAGGCCGCCATCAAGGCCAAGAAATCGCACGCCGCCGCGGCGGCGCTGTTTTTCAAGAAGTGAACCGGAGTCCGGACATGAGTCTCAAGGGCAGGAACGCCGTCGTCACCGGCTCGACCAGTGGCATCGGGCTCGCGGTCGCCCGCGCGCTGGCGGCCGAGGGCGTCAACCTGACGATGAACGGCTTCGGCGACGCCGCCGACATCGAACGCACGCGGGCCGGCATCGCCTCGGCGTCCGGGGTGACGGTGGCGTATCACCCCGCCGACATGACGAAGCCGGCCGAGATCGCCGACCTGATCGCCACGGCCGGGAAGACGTTCGGGTCGGTCGACATTCTCGTCAACAACGCCGGCATCCAGCATGTCGCGCCGGTCGAGGATTTCCCGGTCGACCGCTGGGACGCGATCATCGCCATCAACCTGTCGAGCGCCTTCCACACCATCCGCGCCGCCCTGCCGGGCATGAAGCAACGCGGCTGGGGCCGGCTGATCAACATCGCCTCGACGCACGGCCTCGTCGCCTCGCCGCAGAAAAGCGCCTATGTCGCGGCCAAGCACGGCATCGTCGGGCTGACCAAGTCGGTCGCCATCGAGTGCGCCGATACCGGCGTCACCTGCAACGCGATTTGCCCCGGCTGGGTGCTGACGCCGCTGGTCCAGAAGCAGATCGACGCGCGGGCCGCGGCGGCGGGCATTTCGGCCAGACAGGCCAGCGACCAGCTGGTCGGCGAGAAACAGCCGCAACTCCAGTTCACCACGCCCGAGCAGATTGCGGGCCTGGCGCTGTTCCTGTGTTCGCCGACCGCGTCGAACATGCAGGGCTCGCAATTGGTCAGCGACGGCGGCTGGACGGCGCAGTAGCCTCGGCTGCCCGCGACCCCGGGGGCGGAGATCGACGAACCATGGCCGAAGCGAAGTTTCCCAAATTCGACACCCTGGCGCTGCACGCCGGGCAGCATCCCGACCCGGCGACCGGCGCGCGGGCGGTGCCGATCTACCAGACCACGTCCTTCGTGTTCCGCGACGTCGAGCACGCCGCCAGCCTGTTCAATCTGGAAGTCGGCGGCCACATCTACAGCCGCATCTCCAATCCGACCGTGGCGGTGTTCGAGGAACGGATGGCCGCACTCGAAGGCGGCACCGGCGCGCTCGCCGTGGCGAGTGGCCAGGCCGCCCTGCATCTGGCCATCGCGACGCTGATGGGCCAGGGCGCCCATATCGTGGCTTCGGCCTCGATCTACGGCGGCAGCCGCAACCTGCTCGGCCTCACCCTGCCGCGTTTCGGCATCGACACGACTTTCGTGAACCCGCGCGATCCCGCGGTCTTCGCGCGCGCCATCACCTCGAAAACCCGCCTCGTGTTCGGCGAGACGATCGGCAATCCCGGCGGCGAGGTGCTGGATATCCCCGCGATCGCGCACGTGGCGCACGATGCCGGCTTGCCGCTGATGATCGACAGCACCTTCGCCTCGCCCGCACTCTGCCGGCCGATCGAACATGGCGCCGACATCGTCATGCATTCGGCCACCAAGTTCATCGGCGGCCATGGCGTGGCGATCGGCGGCGTGCTGGTCGACGGCGGCCGGTTCGACTGGGAACGCAGCGGCCGGTTCCCGACCCTGACGGAGCCCTATGCCGGCTACCACGGCATCGATTTCCAGGACGAGTTCGGACCGCACGCCTTCATCATGCGCGCCCGCGCCGAGGGCTTGCGCGACTTCGGGCCGGCGCTGTCGCCGCAGAACGCGTTCTATCTCCTGCAAGGACTCGAAACCTTGCCGCTGCGCATGCGCCAGCACGTTGCCAACGCCCGCGCGGTGGCGGCGTTCCTCGCGAAGAACGAGGCGGTCGAGCGCGTGCTCTATCCCGAGCACCCCGACCATCCCGACCACGCGCTCGCGAAGAAGCTGCTGCCGAACGGGGCGGGGGCGATTTTCAGTTTCGACATCAAAGGCGGCCGCGAGGCGGGGAAACGCTTCATCGAGCGACTGAAGGTGTTTTCCCATCTCGCCAACGTCGGCGACGCCAAGTCGCTGGTGATCCATCCCGCCTCGACCACGCACGCGCAGCTGCCGGCAGAGCAGCTGGCGGCCGGCGGCATCGGCGAGGGCATGATCCGGCTGTCGGTCGGGCTGGAGGACATCGAGGATCTGACCGACGATCTCGCGCAGGCCCTGCGCGCGGCGCGCAAGTAGCGGAGGGCCGGCCATGCGCGTCGATGTCGACGGAGTCTCGATCAACGCCACGACGGGTGGCA
>CAMDVZ010000272.1 GCA_945878895.1 Caenispirillum bisanense
GGAGATCGTGATCTTTCCGACGCAAACGCCGAGGGCCATGATCAGGCTGTTCATCAGCGTGCGCGCGACCGAGATGTCGCCGAAGCCCTTGCCGAAGCCCTTCGTGATGACCGTCCAGTAGTTGTCGATCAGGTGCGGCCCCGGCAGCAGCGGGATCGGTGATTTCAACATCGTGGTCTGGTCGTGGGTCGACGCCACGAACGTCACCCATACGGGAAACGCGATGAGGGCCACGCCGAGAAGCAGGACGACGTGCGCGAGGATGGTGAGAAAGGGGCGGTTTTCAACCATCGGCGCCTCAGTAATGAACCTTGCGCTCGATGTAGCGGAACTGGACGAAAGTCAGCGCGATCACCACGATCATCAACACGACCGATTGAGCGGACGAGCCGCCGAGGTCCTGGCCGCGGAAGCCGTCGTTGTAGACCTTGAAGACGAGGATTTCGGTCGCGCGCGCCGGACCGCCCTTGGTCAGCGAATCCACGACGCCGAAGGTGCCGAAGAAGGCGTAGATGATGTTGACCACCAGCAGGAAGAAGCCGGTCGGCGACAGCAACGGAAAGACGATCGTCCAGAAGCGCCGCGAGGGACCGGCGCCGTCGATCGCGGCTGCCTCGATCAGCGACTTGGGGATCGACTGAAGGCCCGCGAGAAAGAACAGGAAATTGTAGCTGACCTGGTTCCAGACGGCGGCGATCACGACCAGGGTCAGGGCCTGGCCGGCGTTGTTCAGGTAGTTGAACTCGATGCCGATGGACTGCAACGCCCACGCGACGATGCCGACCGAGGGATTGAACAGGAAGCCGAACAGCACGCCCGCGACGGCCGGCGCGACCGCGTAGGGCCAGACGAGGAACGCCTTGTAGGCCGTGGCGCCGCGCAGCACGCGGTCGGCCATCACCGCCAGAACCAGCGACAAAGACAGGCCGACTACCGCCACCAGCAGGCTGAAGACGATCGTGACGCGCGCCGACTCCCAGTAGCCCGGGTTGCTGAACACGATCCTGAAATTGTCGAACCAGACGAACTTGCTGTTGCCGCCGAAGGCGTCCTCCAGCAGCAGCGATTGCCAGATCGCCTGCCCCGAGGGCCAGAAGAAGAAGACGAGCGTGATGACGATCTGCGGCGCCACCAGCAGGTAGGACAACAGTTTGCCGTCGAAGGTGACGCGCTTTTCCATCGGAGCCGGCAACCGGTCGGCCGCGCGCGGGGCGCGGCCGACGGCCGAGCCGTCTACTTGTTGGCGGCTTCGAAGCGGCGCAGCAGTTCGTTGCCGCGGGTGACCGCCGCGTCGAGCGCCGCCTTGGCGTCCTTCTTGCCGGTCCACACCGCCTCGAGTTCCTCGTCGACGGCATCGCGGATCTGCACGAAGTTGCCGATCCGAAGGCCCTTGGAGTTCTCGGTTGGCGGATTGAGCGTGAGCTGCTTGACGGCGACATCGCGGCCGGGATTCTTCGCGTAGAAGCCGGTTTTCTCGGTAATGTCGGTGGCGGCCGTCGTGATCGGCACGTAGCCGGTTTGCTGGTGCCACTTGGCCTGCAACTCGCCGCCCGACAGGAAGGCGAAGAATTTGGCGACGCCCTTGTATTCGTCCTTCGGGCGGCCCTGCAGCGCCCACAGGGTGGCACCACCGATGATCGAGTTCTGCGGCGCCGCGGCGGCCGCCGGCGCATAGGGCATCATGGCGATGCCGACCTTGTCCGCGCCGAGCGCGGCCTGGATGGCCGAGGCGCTCGCCGAGGAGGCGACGTGGAAGGCGCAGTCGCCGGCCGTGAACAGCGCCGTCGACTTGCCCTCGCGCCCACCGTACACGAACGTCTTGTCCGTGCCCCAGTCGGCCAGCATCTGGATGTGGGCGACGTGGGCGGGGCTGTTGAATTTCAGCTCGATGTCCATGCCACCGAAGCCGTTCGCCTTGGTCGCGAAAGGCAGATTGTGGAAGGCGCCGAAATTCTCGACCATCGTCCAGGTCTGCCATTGCGGCGTGAACCCGCACTTGGCGCCGGCCGCGACGGCCTTGCGGGCCATCTCGCCCAGCTCCGGCCACGTCTTCGGCGGCTTCGACGCGTCGAGCCCCGCTTTCGCCAGCAAATCCTTGTTCCAGTAAAGGACCGGCGTCGAGGAATTGAACGGCAGCGACAGCAGCTTGCCGTCGGTCGTCGAGTAGTAGCCGTAGACCGGGCCGATGAACGCCTTGGGATCGAACGCCTGTCCGGCGTCGGCCATCAGCTGATGCACGGGATAGACCGCGCCCTTGGCCGCCATCATGTTGGCGGTGCCGACCTCGAACACCTGCACGATGTGCGGCGCCTGCTTGGCACGGAACGCCGCGATCGCCGCCGTCAGGGTCTCGGTGTAGGAGCCCTTGTAAACCGCCGCGACCTTGTATTCCTTCTGCGACTTGTTGAATTCATCGGCCAGCGCGTTGACGGCCTCGCCGAGATTGCCGCCCATGGCGTGCCACCACTGGATCTCGGTCTGCGCCCAGGCGGGCGACGCCAGCGCGATGGCGCCACCGAGCACGGTGGTCCTGATGGTCTTGATCATGTCGAAGCCTCCTCTTGTCGTTGCGTTACCGGCCACCATGTAGGCAACCAATGTCGCTTCTTTGTTTCCTTTTCGTTACAGCGACGTTACCCAGCTTCGGTCCGGTTGGGAAAGCGGGAAAAGCCTTCCGACGTCAGAGCCCGCCCTTGTCCGTCGGACGGACGGTTGCCGGAACGGCCACGACCCGCCGGGGCACCATCGGCAAGGCGCGGATGTTTTCGACGTCGACCTTCGGCATCTCCAGCGCCAGGGTGCGCACAGCGGCGTTGGCGAGATCGCTGTAGCCATCGAAACAGCGCCGCAGCCGGGCCCGCCAGGTCGAAATGCCGCCGTTGGCATGCAACTCGTAGGCCGATTCGCGGGCGTCGAGCGCCGAGGACACGTGGTCGGACGCCATTTGCAGAAGCGCCGCCCGCTGCATGGCCGTGTAGCCGCCGCCGCCGAAAGATTTTTCCAGTCCGGCGGCGAGTTCGGGCGTGGCGAGGTCGGTGTCGGACGGCGCCACGAACAGCGACGACCCCGGCAGGATGCGCAGCGTCTCGGCGATGCGCTGGCGCGCCTTCAACAAGGCGATGCTGCCCGCCGCGACATGCTTGTGGTTGGGCGAGCATTGACCGCCCGGCAGCCATGTCGGATCGAGCTCGGCAGCGGTCAGGCAACTGCGAACCGTCTGCACGTCGGCGACGATGTCGACGAGGTACTCGATCGTCGCCTCGTGCTCTTTCAGCGCCATGGCATGCGCGCACGCCAGCGCCAGACCGAGCGTGAACTCCGCCTTGGCCAGCCAGCAGTAGAGCTGATGCCAGAACAGCCATTGCGCCACCGGCTCGGGCGAAGGGTCAAGCAGGAAAACGCGCTCCCACGGAACGAAGACGTCCTTTAGCCACATCTGGCCGTCGAGTTCGTCGAAGCGGTTGCTCAACGGCGCCATGAACCGGCTTTCCGGTCGCGCGGCCCGTCGCCTGCAGAGCACCGTCACGCCGGGCGCGCCGACCGGCACCACGAGCGTCGCGCGATGCGGGCCGATGTCGATCCCCGACGCGCTACCGACATAGACGTCCTCGGCGTAGGCCGGGCTGGTGTGCATGCCGATCTTGCCGCTGACGAACAGTCCGGCGTCGGTCTCGCGCACGACCTTCAGGGCGACGCGCTCGGCGGCGTCCTCGCGCAACCGATGGCCGATCGGGGCCGATCCGGCCGAAAAAGTCAGGAACCGGCCCGTGCGCGCGATCGTGTCCCGGTAGGCATGGGCGTTGGCGATCTGCCCCGGGGAAACCCCGCGCTGTTGCGCGGACGCGAGCACGCCCAGCGCGATCAGGCTTCCGTAGGCAGGGGTGTGGGTAATGTTGCCGGCCGCGATGAACAGGGTCTCGCTGAACGATCGCCCCATCCGGCGGAGATCGTCGGCGCTGCGCGGAACGACGTAGCCCCACGGCCGGCGCGCGCCGTCGTCGCCGGCCGGCGTCAGCAAACGGTCTTCCCACGCGGGATCGAGGTGACGATCATACCAGGCGGCGTACTCGTCGACCATGCCGCGCGTCGCGGGATGGGTCGTGACGTCGTCGGCCCGGCCCTCGCCCATCACCCAGACGTTGCGCCCATCGCGCAGCGCCGCGCGGTAGTCGGCGCCGGTTCGCAAGGCGTTCGTTTGGCTCGTCCGGTGTTCGGTCGCGGTCTGGTCCGGCATTTCAGATCACTCCTGCGCCCGGGACGGCCTCGACTCCGGCGGCCGGACTATCGTCCGATCGCCTCGAGAATGACATCCGGTGAATCGGTAATCACGCAATCGACGCCCATCGCCCGCAACGAAACCGCCTGGACCGGATCGTTGATCGTGTAGACGCCCAACAGGTACCCAGCGTCCTTGATCGCGCCCGCGGTCGCGGCATCCAGATGCTTGCCGTTGGTGTTGACGCCGATGGCCTCGACCGCCTCCGCGCGCGAACGCCAGTCGGGACCTATCCTGTCGATGAGAATGGCCCGAGGATACTCCGGCGCGGCCCCCCGCATCGCCACCAGCGCGGCATCCTTGAAACTGGAGATCAGTGGCGCCGGCAGCGACGCCGGCCAGCGTGCACGCAGGATCGCCGCCGCCGCATCCGCGGTCTCGGTTTCCCGTCCGGCACACGGCTTGATTTCGATGTTCGCCCCGAGCCCCTCCTCGCGGAGACAAAGGATGGCGTCCACGAACGAGGGGACGGGTTCGCCGCGAAAGCGCGCGTCTTTCCACGCGCCGGCGTCGAGTCGCGCGATGTCGTCCCAGGACGTTTCCATCGCCGCCCGATCGAGCCCGGTGGTGCGTTTCAGCGAGTCGTCGTGCATCAGCATGGCAACGCCGTCGGCCGACAGCTTGACGTCGAACTCGACCCATGTCGCGCCGCGTCGCCGGGCTTCGCGCAGCGATGCCAGGGTGTTCTCGGGCGCATGGGTCGCGGCGCCACGATGACCGACGACCGAAGGCAATCGCAGGGTGCTCATGGCGGTTGCTCTAGCCGTCCGCCGCGGTGCCGTCCACCGTCGCGCCGATCCCGCTTGCGTCGCGGTGGCGGAACGCCATGATGACCCGATGAAATTCCGGCTTTCCGACTCCGGCGCGCGGCCGTGACGATCCTCGATCTGTTCCAGCTGGACGGCCGGATCGCACTCGTGACCGGCGCCGCGCGCGGCCTCGGTCGCGAGATCGCGCGAGCCCTGGCCGAGGCCGGAGCGCACGTCGTCCTGCATGGCAGGACAATCGCGTCGGCGACGCCGGCGGTCGAGGCACTCCGCGCCGACGGCCTCGCGGCGAGCGCCGTCGCTTTCGATGCCAACGACGCCGCCGCGCTGGAAGCCGCGATGGATCGCGTGCTCGACGCCCATGGTCGCATCGACATCCTCGTCAACAACGTCGGCGAACGGGACCGTCGCAAGGCGGGGCAGATCACGGCCGACGATTTCGACCGCCTGGTGCGTGTCGATCTCGGCGCGGCCTACCGGCTCGTGCGTCGCGTCATGCCGGGCATGATCGAGCGCGGCCACGGACGGATCGTGTCGGTGACCTCCATCGTCGACCAGCTGGCGACGTCGGGCTCGCCGTCCTACACGGCGGCCAAAGGCGGCCTCGCGGCGCTGACCCGCGCCCTGGCCGCCGAGCTCGGCCCACACGGCGTCACCTGCAACGCCGTGGCGCCCGGCTTTTTCGCCACCGAAACCAACGCCGCGATGGCGACCGGGGACGCAGGCGCGGCGCGAGCCCGGCGCGTGCCGCTCGGCCGCTGGGGCAAACCGGCGGAAATCGCCGGCGCCGTACTGCTAATGGCCTCGCCCGCCGGTGCCTACATCAACGGCCACACCATCGTCGTCGATGGCGGCGTTTCGGCGACCTACGAGATGTACCGATGAGCGCGCAATCCGTGGCCTCCCCGGCGCGGTTCGCGGCTCGACGCGGCATCGACGGGACGGAGCAAGCAACGATGCATACGATATGGCGAGCGGCGATCGCGGTGGCCGTGCTGACGGTCTCGGGGACGAGCTGGGCGGCCGGCGGCGCCGACCTGTCCATCGACGGCCGCAAGCTGGGGCTGGTCTGGGTCCTTCCGTTCGCGGGAATCCTGCTCTCGATCGCCGTCCTTCCGCTTCTCGCGCCGGCGTTCTGGCATCATCACTTCGGCAAGGTCTCGGCCGGTTGCGCGTTGGCCTTCGTGGTTCCTTTCGCGGCGATGCACGGCACGACCATGGCGACCCACGAAGTGCTCCATACGCTTTTGCTCGAGTATGTGCCGTTTATCGTCCTGCTGCTGGCGCTGTTCACGGTCTGCGGCGGGATTCGCGTCGTCGGGAATCTCCGTGGTTCGCCGCTGACGAACACGTCGCTGCTCGCCATCGGCACGTTTCTCGCGAGCTGGATGGGAACGACCGGCGCGGCCATGCTGATGATCCGTCCCGTGATCCGCGCCAACGACGATCGCCGCCACAAGCGACACATATTCGTGTTCTTCATCTTCCTGGTCGCCAACATCGGCGGCGCGTTGACGCCGCTGGGCGACCCGCCGCTGTTTCTGGGTTTTCTCAAGGGCGTGTCCTTTTTCTGG
>CAMDVZ010000273.1 GCA_945878895.1 Caenispirillum bisanense
GGCGCGCGGCGGCGATCGCCGCCAGGGCGGCGGCGACAGCCGCCGCGACGAGGGTCCGTCCACCGGCGCCGGCATGGGCCGCCTGCCCTTCATGGCGGCGCGCTGATCGGGTTCGCTCCCGCCGAAACGAAGAAGGCCGGGGATTTCCCCGGCCGTTTTCTTCGTGGCCTCCGATACACGCGCGGTGACCGGACCGACCAGGACGATGGAATCGAAAAGGGCCGGGGTTTCCCCCGGCCCTTCGCGTTTCAGGCGGTGGTGGCGTGACCTACCACTTCGCCATCGTCTCCTTGAGGCGGCCATCGAGCGTGTCGAGGAACTGTTCCGTCGTCTGCCACGGCTCGTTGGGGCCGATCAGGAGCGCCAGGTCCTTGGTCATCTTGCCGCTCTCGACGGTATCGACGCAGACCTTTTCCAGCGTCTCGGCGAACTTCACCACGTCGGGCGTGCCGTCGAACGCGCCGCGATACTTCAGGCCCTGGGTCCAGGCGAAGATCGAGGCGATCGGGTTGGTCGAGGTCGCCTTGCCCTTCTGGTGCTCGCGGTAATGGCGGGTGACGGTGCCGTGCGCGGCTTCCGCCTCGATCGTCTTGCCGTCGGGCGTCATCAGCACCGAGGTCATCAGGCCGAGCGAGCCGAAGCCCTGCGCGACCGTGTCGGACTGCACGTCGCCGTCGTAGTTCTTGCAGGCCCAGATGAAGGCGCCTTCCCACTTCAGCGCCGAGGCGACCATGTCGTCGATCAGGCGGTGCTCGTAGGTGATGCCGCGGGCCTTGAACGTGTCGGCGAACTCCTCGTCGAACACCTTCTGGAACAGGTCCATGAAGCGGCCGTCGTAGCGCTTGAGGATCGTGTTCTTGGTCGACAGGTAGACCGGCCAGTTGCGGATCAGGCCGTAGTTGAACGAGCTGCGCGCGAAGCCGATGATGGATTCATCGAGATTGTACATCGCCATGGCGATGCCGCTGCCGGGGAAGTCGAACACGTTGTGCTCGATGACCTTGCCGTCCTCGCCCTCGAACTTGATGGTGAGCTTGCCCTTGCCCGGCACCAGGAAGTCGGTGGCGCGGTACTGGTCGCCGAAGGCGTGGCGGCCGATCACGATCGGCTTGGTCCAGCCGGGCACCAGGCGCGGCACGTTCTTGCAGACGATCGGCTCGCGGAAGATGGTGCCGCCGATGATGTTGCGGATCGTGCCGTTGGGCGACTTCCACATTTCCTTGAGCTTGAATTCCTTCACGCGGCCTTCGTCGGGCGTGATGGTGGCGCACTTCACCGCGACGCCGTGTTTCTGCGTGGCCTTGGCCGAATCGATGGTGATCTGGTCGTTGGTCGCGTCGCGCGCCTCGACGCCGAGGTCGTAGTATTTCAGGTCGATGTCGAGATAGGGCTTGATCAGCTTGTCCTTGATGAACTGCCAGATGATCCGGGTCATCTCGTCGCCGTTCATCTCGACGACCGGGTTCTTCACTTGGATCTTCGCCATCGACGTCAGCCTCGCGCTAGGGAATTCGGAAATATCGCCCGGCGGGCCTTGCGACGCGGCACCGGCGGCGGGGTTTTAGGCCGCGCCGGGAGGAGGGGCAAGGGGCGGGGCTGCCGGTCAGCCTTGCCCCGGACCATGGCCGGCGTCGCGACGGTTTCGGATGGCGGCTGGCCGCGTGTGCGCCGCGCGCGACCGGCTTGTCGCCCGGCCGGACGGACTGCCAAGGTCGGCGCCGACGCCCCAACGAGCAGCGCCGCGCCCCAACAGACCCACGGAAACCACCATGACCGCCAACATCGTCAAAAAATCGATCGACCTCGGAATCATCACGCTGAAGCCCGAGGAAGCCCTGAAATTCTACCGCGACACGGTCGGCTTGCCGCTCGCCGCCACCATGGCGATGCCGGGCGGCGCCACCATGTATCGCCTGATGGCCGGCGACAGCGTGATCAAGATCGTGCACCCGCCCAAGGCGCCGCCGGCTTCGGCGCCGCCGGGCGGCATTCCCGGCGCGACGGGCTACCGCTACTGGACGATCACCGTCTCCAACCTGAAGGAACTCACCGACCGCTGCGCCGCGGCCGGCTACAAGGTGCCGGTGCCGCCCAAGGAAATCCGCCCCGGCGTCTCCATCGCCATGGTCGAGGACCAGGACGGCAACTGGGTGGAGTTCCTGGAAGCGAAGCAGGCGTAGGGTCGGCCGAGGTCGACTTTTTCCCTTCTCCCCTCATGCGAGGGGAGAAGGGAACCCCTCCTGCGGCAAGACGACTTCGCGTCGTCTCCGGCCGTTTGCTGCGGCGCGGCCTACTCGACCTTGATGCCCGCGAACTTGATCACCTTGCCCCACTTCTCGGTGGCGTCGGCGATGAGCTTGCCGAACTCCGCGGGCGTGCCGCCGACCGGCGTGCCGCCGAGTTCGGTGATGCGGGACCGGACCTTCGGATCGGCAAGGCCGGCGTTGAGTTCCTTGTTCAGCTTCTCGACGATCTCGACCGGCGTGCCGCGGGGGGCGCCGACGCCGGCGAAGCCGCTGGCTTCGTAGCCGGGCACGAAGTCGGCCAACGCGGGGACGTCGGGCAGCACCTCCAGACGCGTCGCCGTCGTCACCGCCAGCGCGCGCAGCCGGCCGCCCTTGACGTGCTGGATCGCCTCGGAGATCGGCGCGAAAACCACCTGGACCTGGCCCGCGATCAGGTCGGCGACGGCGGGCGCGCCGCCGCGGTAGGGGACGTGCACGAGGTTCAGGCCCGACAACATCTTGAAGAGCTCGCAGGCGATGTTCTGTGGCGTGCCGTGGCCGGCCGACCCGTAGTTGATCTTGCCCGGATTGGCCTTGGCGTAGGCGATGAACTCCGGAATCGTCGCCGCCGGCACCGAGGGATGCACGACGACGACATAGGCCAGTCGCGCCGAATAGATCACCGGCGCGATGTCGCGCCCGAAGTCGAAACTCAGGTTGGTGTAGAGCGCGCTGTTGATGGCGTGCGGCGTCACCACCTGCAGCAGCGTGTAGCCGTCGGCTGGCGATTTCGCCACCGAGTCGGTCGCGATGTTGCCGCTGGCGCCGGGCTTGTTCTCGACGATGAACTGCTGGCCCAGACGCCCCGTCAGCCATTCGCCCATCAGGCGCGCCTGGATGTCGGTGGCGCCGCCGGCGGGAAAGCCGACCACGATGCGCACCGGCCGCGACGGCCAGGCCTGCGCGCGCGCGGCATGGGGCAGGGCCGTCGACGCGGCGGCGGCGGCGGCCAGATTCATCAATGTTCGGCGCGGAAATTTCATGACGCTTCCTCCATGGTCCGCGCTCTGCGGCGCGTCGGGCGGTCCGGCGGGATGCCCTTTGGCGGGAGACTACACACGTCTTGCGCGGAGGTGGAAGGGGGAACGGGCCGTCTCCACGGCAATCGGGCGAAGGCGTTACATGGCAGCGACATTGGCCGTCGGCGCCGTTGCCGGCTCGCCACGTCGCTCTCCCCGGGGTCACCGGATTCGCATGTACGGGATACACGCGGAGCCGGTGTTTCGTGGGGACGACACAGCGCTGGCCGGACGGAAGTGTCACCCGGAGCGAAGGGCCCCGGCGCGGCCATGCTTCCGCGAAGCCATGAAGGAGCCCGGATCCCTCGCGGACGGGACCGTCCGTCGTCCGCAAGTCGGAACGACGCGGCGTTGTATCGTCGCGACGCGGTGGCAGGCTGCGCTACCGGCCCGCCTGTTCGATCTCGCAGGCCAGGGCCGCCTGAACGCCGCGCCGGGCGGCGCATCGGGACTTGTATGCCTCGATGCCGGGATGGACGGAGATGTCGAAGCCGACGCGCGCCGCGAGCGTCAACCACCAGAACATGTTCGCATCCGCGACGGTGAAGGCGTCGCCAACCAGGAAGTCGCGCCCCTGCAATGCCGTCGCCACGACCGCCAGTCGCTTTGGCGCCGCGGCTCTGGCGGCAGCCTTCGCGGCGTCGTCGCTCTCGGGCGTGAACATCATTTAGAAGACGCGCTTGTGCAGTTCGGTGCTCGTGAAATTGAGCCATTCGATCAGGCGGTAGCGATCGTCGGTCCCGAACGCGGGACAAAGGCCGCTGGCGGGGCGCAGGTCGCCGAGAAACTGAAGGACACTCGACCCTTCGGTCAGAACGGTTCCGTCGTCGCGGCGCAGCGTGGGAACGGCACCTTTCGGATTGACGTCGAGCAGGTTCCCGCCGCCCTCGATCTCCTTGGTCGAAAGGATCACCCGCCTGAGCGTCACGGGGATGTCGGCCTCGCGGCAGACGATGTGCGATGCCAGCGAGCACGCGAGCGGCGCGTAGAAGAGTTCCATGACGGTCTCCCGATATTGGCCAGAGTTCTGTTCTTGTTGGCACAGAAATAGCCAGGCGGCGTCAAATATAATATTCCAATCGGTACAAAACGAGGTGTAGGCATGGGACGACCGCGATCCTTCGACACCGGCGAGGCGCTCGCCGCGGCGACCGGGGTTTTCCTGCTTCGGGGCTTCGATGGCGCCTCCCTGGAGGATCTGACCGCTGCGATGGGCATCAACAAGCCGAGCCTCTACGCGGCCTTCGGAGACAAGGGTGCGCTCTACGCGAACGTGCTCGGGGTCTACGGGGCGATGGCGAAGTTGGCCATGGAGGCGGCGCTGAACAAGGGCGAGACGCTGGAAGAGGCCGGGCGCTACCTGCTGGGCGGCGCCATCGATGTCTACGCGCCCGCCAGGGGCCACCACCTCGGATGCCTGATCGTCACGACCGCGACGACCGTCGCGGGCTCCGACACCGATGTCCGCAAAGCACTCGCGACGTTTCTGTCGGACGTGGACGATGTGATCGCGACGACCATCGCGCGACGCTTCGGCGGCAGTCTGGGCGAGGAGCGCGTGGCGTCGGCCGCCGACATCCTCAGCGCGACGATGTACTCCCTCGCCATCCGCGCGCGCGCGGGGACACCGCGACGGCAGCTGCAGGCCGTCGCGGGCAGGGTGATCGCGGCGATCGGGATGATCGCGACGTCGAGCGTGCCGGCTCCGCCGCGCGACGCGCATCGTGGCGCGTGACGAATAGCGTACGGCGTGCGGCGGCTCACGCCTTGTCGAGCGGCTTGCGCGACGTCGCGGTCGGCATCGCCTCCAGCGTCGCCAGCGCGCTTTCGGCGTCGGGCGCGAAGCGCATGTAGTCGCGCACCGGCGGCGAGACGAAGCCGCGCGCGATGGTGCGTTCCATCAGGTCGTGCAGCGGCGTCCAGAATCCGTTGACGTCGATCACCACGATCGGCTTGTCGTGCAGCGCCAGCGTGCGCCACGACAGGATCTCGAACAGCTCCTCCAGCGTGCCGACGCCGCCTGGCAGCACCGCGAAGGCGTCGGCGCGCTCGAACATCGCCATCTTGCGCTCGTGCATGTTGTCGACGACGATCAGCTCGGTCAGGTTGTCGTGACCGGCCTCGGCGCGGCGCAGGAAGTCGGGGATGATGCCCACCACCTTGCCGCCGCCGTTCATCACGGCGTCCGCCACGACGCCCATCAGCCCGATGCCACCGCCGCCATAGACCAGCGCGATGTCGCGGGCGGCCATCAGGGCACCCAGCCGGCGGGCTTCGGCGGCGTACACGGGATCGTCGCCCGGTCGCGAGCCACAATAGACGCACAGGGAACGCAAGATTGCCATGTCGCACCGGTTCGCGGCGGTCGCGGCCAGAACCCGTCGGACCAGCCGATGGTTTCGCGCGGCGCCCTCGTTTGGCATAGTGAGGTCGCACGAACCGCCCCGGATCGTCCAGCCTCGTCCGGGACCGGGCAATCGGGCGAAGCATCCGGGCCGAAAACACCTGATTGCCGGGCCGTTCGGGAAGATAGCCCATTGAAAAACGCTGTAAAAATATTACAGTGATCCGGAGAAACACGCGCTCGCAGGGAGGCCAACGGCAATGTTCGGAGAATTCCCGACGAGCGTCGAGATGCGCCTTCCCCGCGTCATCCAGCGCCGGGGCTGTCGCGTCCAGCCTCCGTCCCGCCGAAATGCGTCGAGCGTCCACTCGATTCGGCTGCTCATCCAGTCGAAACCGGCCTCGTCCAGCCGAAAACGGCCCCATCCAGCCGAAATCGGCGTCGTCCAGCCGAAACCGCCAGGTGGGGGATGTTGGCTCGACGGTCCGGTGAGCGGCGATCGGGTGACGGCGGTCCGGCGCCAGCTCCGGATCGGCGGCGCGGCTGGCTGGACGCGAAATCGCCGTTCGCCCGATTGTCCCGTCATCCGGGGCGCCGCATGACCGACCGCCCGGTTGCGCCGCCGCCAGCCCACGCCTCGCTCGACGACGTACCGAGCCAGGAGGCGATCCGTGCCGCCGTCGCGGCGCTGGCGGCGCAGTATGGTCCGGGCGCCGCGGGCAAGGATGCCGTCGTGCTTGGCCCGGTGGAGGAGGCGTTCGACGAACCGACCGGCGTGACGCTGGTCTCTGCCAGTCCGGGCGTCGCGATTGTCGCGACCGCGGGTGTCGGTGGCCCGGCCGGGACGGCTCCGCCCCACGCGGATTCCGACATGTTCGCCGCCACCGCCTCGTCGTCGCCGGATATTCTGGCCTCGTT
>CAMDVZ010000274.1 GCA_945878895.1 Caenispirillum bisanense
ACCCGGATGAAATGCCGATGCGCTCCACGCTCGCAAGGGTTTGCCAAGGCGATGGACGGCCACGGCGGGGCTCGATCCGGTCGGCCGGCGCCGGTTCGGGCCGGGCAGCGGCGGACGGGTCGGGGGCGGCGGGAATTTTACCCGGATGAAATTCAGACCATCGTCGTCGCGCGTCGCGGTGGGCGATACGGTGGACGGGCAGGCTCCGCTGGGTGGAGTCGGACGGGGTTGTCGCGGGCATGGTGGTCTCCGTGGCGCGGGCATGGTTGCGGGCCGCGCCGGGGTGGGCGCGGATCGGGACGGTTCTGGATGGCGGGTGGCGGCGCGAGCGGTAGCGTCCGGCCGACGCGGATCGCGAGGGACGTCTCGCCGGGATACCGGCAAAACTATATATAAGTCAGACTAGAAAGTCTATCAAACTAACGGAAGCGAGACCTCGTCGCGCAATTTCCGGTCACGGCCTTGAAATTCCGATGAATATTTTATTCTCCAGCCGCCATTTCCATCGATATGGACACGTCGCGCCGGAACTCAAGCCCCGCGCTACCGGCCGAGCGGCACGGCCGCCCGCAGACCCATCGCGAACAGCCGGTCGGGGTTGGCGATCTCGACCACGATGTCGAGCGGATGGTCGTCGAGCCGGCGGCACTGGATCGGCGTTTCCCCCAACCTGGAACCGACCCGTGGCGTCGTGGCGGGATGGCAGTCGGCGCGGCCGGCCGGCAATCGCAGCGCTTTCAGACGCGCCCGCCCGGCATTGTGGTTGGCGATGGCGAACAGCCGGTGAACCGGCGTCGTGTCGGCCCACGGCGAGTCCCCGGCAAACAGCGTGGCGTATATTTCGACCCGCCGGGACTCGTTGAAGCAGGTCATGGCGTGACCCAGCAGATACTGGTGCAGATGGCGGACGGTGGCCTCCGACAGGCGCTCGACGACCACGGCGTCCGACGCGCCGCAAAACGCCGCCAGGGCGGTCGTCGTCGGCGCGCCGGGCCGCGTCGCGAGGCCGAAAGGGGCCAGCAGATCGGTCAGGGTGTCGTGGTGGAACAGCGTGTCGAGCGGCGGCGCGCCCTGCCGGCAGGCCAGCCATTTGAGGTGGCCGATGTCCTGCGCCAGCGGCCGCTGGCGGTCGGGATCGTGGCTGGCGGGCCAGACATTGCGGTCGAGATAGCGGTTGCAATCATAATCGCGAACCTGCGCCGCCGAGGGCTTCGACGTCACGCCAGGTCCGGCAAAAAACATGAATAATATCAATAGGATAGATCGACCATCCCGCGACATTCTAGAGCAGCGAACCCTGCCGTCCAGCATGCTCTTTCGCGACCCGCCGCGCCGTCCCTCCCCCGCCCTCGACCGTCGCGGCGATCCGGCCATCGGCGAACTCGATCGCCAGACGCTGCCCCGGGCTGGTCGCGCCGGCCGTCTGGACCGCCGCCCCGCCACCGTCCCTGACCAGCGCGAAGCCGCGCGCCAAGGTGCCCTTGAAGGAATAGCTCTCCAGCAACTGCCCCAGCGTTTCCAGTCGCTGGCCGCGCCGGTCGACCGCCGCCGCCGTCGACAGTTTCAGCCGCGCCACGACCGCGTCGAGCCGGTCGCCGCCGCGCGCGGTCTGCTGGCGGGCTCGCTCGCCGAAACCACGCGCGACGATGCCGAGCTTGTCCCACGCCGCCGACAGGTCGCGCGCCTTGCCGTCGATGGCCTCGCGCGGCGTCCGCAAGCGTCCCGCGATGCCGGCGAAGGCACCGCGTCGCAGCGCCAGCAGATTGGTCGCGGCGACCGTCAGGCGGCCACCCACCTCGTCGAGCCGTTGGCCGCACTCCTCGACCAGCCGGCGCGGATCGGGCAAGCCCCGCGCCAGCCCCGCCAGTTCGGTCCCCGCCTCGCGCACGCGCCGGTTCAGGCCATTGAGCAGCCGCCCGTCGATCTCGCGCAAGCTCGCCAGCAATTCCGCCCGCACCGGCACCGCCATCTCGGCCGCGGCGCTCGGCGTCGGCGCCCGGCGGTCGGCGGCGAAATCGATCAGCGTGGTGTCGGTCTCGTGCCCGACGGCGGAAATCAGCGGGATGTCCGAGGCTGCGGCGGCGCGAACGACGATCTCCTCGTTGAAGGCCCAGAGGTCCTCCAGACTGCCGCCGCCGCGCGCCACGATGACCAGATCCGGCCGTGGCACCGTCCCGCCGGGCGCCAGCCGGTTGAAGCCCGCGATCGCCGCAGCGATCTCGCCGGCCGCCCGGTCGCCCTGCACCGTCACCGGCCACAGCAGCACGTGACGCGGAAACCGGTCCGCGAGGCGATGCAGGATGTCGCGGATCACCGCGCCGCTGGGCGAGGTCACAACGCCGATGACTTCCGGAAGATATGGCAGCGGCTTCTTGCGGCCCTCGTCGAACAGCCCCTCGGCCGCCAGCTTCTTGCGCCGCTCCTCCAGCAGCTTCAGCAGCGCGCCTTCGCCCGCCATCTCCAGCCGGTCGACCACGATCTGGTATTTCGAGCTGCCGGGATAGGTCGTGATCCGGCCCGAGGCGATCACCTCGAGGCCGTCCTCGATCTTCATCCCGAGGCGCGGCAACGAGCCCTTCCAGGCCACCGCCTCCAGCACCGCGTCCATGTCCTTGAGCCGGAAATAGCAGTGGCCGGAGCGCGGGAAACTGGGCTGGGAAATCTCGCCGCGCACCCGAACTCTCGGAAACGCCCGCTCGACCTCGCGCTTGAGCGAGGCGGCGAGCTCCGAGACGGTGAATTCCGGCTGGTTGTGGCCGGCGGCGTCGGGCAGGGCGGCATCCATCGCACCAATCTACAGGGCCAGGCGCCGGCAGGCGAGCGCGGTGGAGAACCCCGGCAAACTTCGCCTTGCCATCGGGCCCGTCGCGGCCTTAGTCCCGCCCGGTATCGGTCGCGCCGCGACGAAGACAAGAGGTCCGGGCATGCGCATTCTGGTCGTGGGCAACGGCGGGCGCGAACACGCGCTGTGCTGGGCGATCGGCGCCTCGCCGCTGTGCGACGCGCTCTATTGCGCGCCCGGCAACGCCGGCATCGCCGACGTCGCGACTTGTGTCGAGGTCGGCGTCGAGGACACCGCCGGCCTGGTCGACCTGGCGCGGCGCGAACGCATCGATTTCGTCGTCGTCGGTCCCGAAGGCCCGCTGGTCGCCGGACTCGCGGACCGTCTGGCCGAGGCCGGCATCAAGGTGTTCGGTCCCTCGGCGCTGGCAGCCCGTCTCGAAGGTTCCAAGGGCTTCACCAAGGACCTCTGTCGCCGCCACGGCATCCCCACCGCCGCCTACGAACGCTTCACCGATCTCGACGCGGCCAGCGCCCATGTCCGCCGCCACGGCAACGCGTGGAAGGACACGCCGATCGTGGTCAAGGCCGATGGTCTGGCAGCCGGCAAGGGCGTGATCGTCGCCACGTCGGAGGCCGAGGCAATGGCGGCGATCGGGGACATGCTCCAGGGCAACCGGTTTGGCGCCGCCGGCAGTTCCGTCGTGATCGAGGAATTCATGACCGGCGAGGAAGCGAGCTTTTTCGCCCTGGTCGACGGCGAGAACATCCTGCCGCTGGTGGCGGCCCAGGACCACAAGCGGGTCGGCGACGGCGATACCGGCCCCAACACCGGCGGCATGGGCGCCTACTCGCCCGCCCCCTGCGTCACGCCCGAAATCGCCGAACGCATCCTGGCGGAGATCGTGCGCCCGACCGTTCGCGCCATGGCGGCCGAGGGCGCGCCCTATCGCGGCGTGCTGTTCGCGGGCGTCATGCTGACGCCGACCGGTCCGAAGCTGATCGAGTACAATTGCCGCTTCGGAGATCCCGAGACCCAGGTGCTGATGACGCGCCTGAAATCCGACATCGTGCCCGCCTTGATGGCCACGGCGGACGGCGGCCTCGCCCATCTCGACCTGCGCTGGCACGACCAGACGGCGCTGACGGTCGTGATGGCCGCGCGCGGCTATCCGGACGCCCCCCTCAAGGGCAGCGAAATCCGCGGACTGGACGCGGCCTCCAAGGTCGAGGGCGTTGCGATCTTCCACGCCGGCACCCGACGGGACGGCGAGCGCGTGCTCGCCAACGGCGGCCGGGTACTCAACGTCACCGCGATGGCGCCAACGGTCGAGGAAGCCCGCCGCCGTGCCTACGCCGCCATCGACCTCCTGGACTGGCCCGAGGGCTTCTGTCGCCGCGATATCGCATGGCGGGCTCTCGCGGCGGGCGGATGACAGGCAGGCCGCGAGTCCATACGTACGGGAGACACGCTTCACCGTCGCCCCCGGATCGCCGCCCATGCCCGACGCTCTCGATCACATCGACCACGCCCAGCGTCTGCTGGCCCAGCTGCGCTTCCCGCACGGCGACGCGCCGGCCCCGGGGACGGTCAAGCAGGTGGCGCCGGGCGTCTACTGGCTGCGCATGCCGCTGCCGTTCCAGCTCAACCACATCAATCTGTGGCTGCTCGAAGAGGCCGACGGCTGGGTCATCGTCGACACCGGCATCAACAGCGACGAGACCCGCGAGCACTGGGAGACGCTGTTCGCGAGCGTTCTCGGCGGCAAGCCGGTGACGAAGGTCGTGTCGACCCACATGCATCCCGACCATGTCGGGCTGGCGGGCTGGCTGTGCGAACGCTGGAACGCGCCGCTCTACATGACGCTGGGCGACTACCTGTCGTCGCTGGCGGCGCGCACCCAGATGCTCGACCCGCCCGAGACCCGCGACATCCATCTGCGCGCCAACGGCGTGCCGGAAGAAAAGCTGAAGATGTTCGAGCGCCATCGCGGCGGCTACGCCAAGGGCGTGACGCCGCTGCCGGCGCAGTTTCGTCGCATCATGCACGGCGATCTGGTGTCGCTGGGTGGCCATCGCTGGCAAGTGATCGTCGGCCGCGGCCACGCGCCCGAGCACGCCTCGCTATGGTGCGCCGATCTCGGCGTCCTGATCTCCGGCGACCAGGTGCTGCCCAAGATCAGCACCAACGTCGGCGTCTGGCCCAACGAGCCGATGGCCGACGCCCTGACCTGGTTCCTCACCGGTTTCGTGCGTTTTCGCCGCCTGCCGGCCGACGCGCTGGTGCTGCCGAGCCACGGCTTTCCGTTCCGGGGCATGCACACCCGCCTCGATCAGCTGGTCGCCCATCACGACGCGCGCCTGTCGGAAATGGCCGACGCCATCGTCTCGCGCGGCGCGGCCGGCGCGACGGGCTGGGACATGGTGCCGGTGCTGTTCGCGCGCCATCTCGACAACAACCAGATCGTGTTCGCCTTCGCCGAGACTCTGGCGCATCTGCATTGTCTGGAGACCCGCGGCATGGTCGCCCGCCGCACCATCGATGGCGTGCATCGGTTCGTCGCCATCGCGGGCGCGCCGACGACATCGCCCATCGACGATTCCGGCGACGCGCTCGAGGTCGGCCCGGTCTGACGGAGCGGTGGCCGACGGCCTATCGGGTGCCCGGCAGTCCCGACGCGCCCGACAGCAACGCCTCGAGCATGAAGCGCCACGCCGCGCGCGCGCTTTCGATGTCGCGGCCGCTGGTGACGCGCAGGCGCGCCCAGACTTCCGGGTCGAGGGTCGCGACCAGCGAATCGAGCAGGGTCGACCGGCCTTCCGGCGGGAGCGGCGCGAATTCCGGCGCGAACAGCGTCTCCAGCCGCCAGCGCAGATATTGCGTCGGCATGTCGAGCTTGGCGCGCAGCGCCTCGTCGCGCACCGCGAGGCGCATGTAGATGCGCCACAGCGGTCCCCACGCCTCGCATGTCGCCGCGCGCCGCTCGACATAGCCCCGGATGCGTTCGGCGAGCGGCGTGTCGGGTCCGAAATCCGGCTGCGTCGCCCTGATCGTCGACAGCGCGTGATCGAACGTCGCGGCGTAGAGCGCCGAGGCCGTCGGAAAATGCTGGTAGACGGTCCGCAGGCCGGTCTTGCCGCGCTTGGCGACGTCGCCCAGCGTCGGCACGTCGTCGATCTCGCGAATGATCTCGATGGCCGCGTCCAGCAGACGCACGCGGGTCCGTTCGGAACGCAGCCGACGACCATCCGGAGGCCGATCCTCGCTCGATTTCCTGTAGATGCTCATGGCGCGACTATACCGCGATTCCGCCGGGCAAGACACCGCGGCATCGGCCCCCCGAAGAGTCGGGGTGAAACGCGGCCCGGCGCGCCCTCACCACGAGCAATCGCAGCTCGGCAGATCGAGATCGCAGCCCGGCACGTCGCAGCCGGACCCGAGATCGCACCAGGAAGAGGCCGTCCGCTTCGCCTTCTTCTTGCGGTCGGCGGGCTTCTCCTCGCCGTCCTGCCCGTCGCCGTCCGCGCCGTCGCCGACATTCGCGCCGTCCGGGCTGGTCGTCGACATGGCCGTGCGCCCGTCGTGCAGTTCGATGGCGGCGGCCTTGCACTCCAGGAACCGTGTCTTCATCGCGCGACGGAACGCGAACACGCCCTCTTCGAGCACGACGCGCTTGCCGAAAGCCGAACAGCTTTCGCCCCGATGCAGCACCCAGTGGGCGCAGTGGAAGCCCTTCCACGGAGACACGTAGCGCTGATAGCCACCGA
>CAMDVZ010000275.1 GCA_945878895.1 Caenispirillum bisanense
CAGCGGCCCAGCGAAGCGAGATGCCCTGTCTGTCGATCATGCCCTCGCTGTTAAGGCAGTACTCCGGGTCACGGAAGCCGGTCCGCCCGAGTCACTCCGCCGCAGCCCAACCGTCAGGCAGATTCACTTATCTTGGCGGCTGTCCTTAGACAAAGAAGAAGGCCCGCCGGGAGGCGGGCCTTCGTTATTCCAGGGACGTTGCCGGCCGCGATCAGGCCGGCTTCGGGAACGCCTTGAGGCCCTCGATCCGGTCCTCGAACGCTTCCTCGCCTTCGGTCGGCAGAACCTCGACATAGTTCAGGGCGCCGTCGATGTCGTCCTGCCAGATTTCCCGTGGCAGGTCGTAGAGCAGCTCCACGCCGTAGCCGTTGGGATCGCTGACATAAAGGCTGTGGGTCATGCCGTGGTTCACGCGGCGGCCGAACTTCACGCCCTTGGCGCGCATGAAGCGCAGCTGCGCCATCCACGTCTCGCGGTCGGGATAGGTGATGGCGATATGGTTGATCGGCGAGCCGCCGCCGAACATCGACCACACCTCGGGCGGCGGGGGCAGATCCTTGTTCTCGACCAGCGCGACGTCGTGATGGTGCGTGCCGCCGTCGCGCGAGCCGCTGTAGAAGCGCATCTTCGGCGGATTCGGGCGCGTCGGCGTCGCCTTGAGCTCGCCGACCTGCTGGAAGCCCAGAACCTCGGTCCAGAAGCGGTGCGACTCCGCCTGGTCGCGGACGTTAAGGACCAGGTGGTTCAGGCCGACCGGTCGCATCGCGCGGGCAGGTGCTGCCGTCGATGTCGCGGCGTTGTCGATTTTCGGCGCTTGCGTACTGCCATCCATGTCCAGTCCTCCGGCTCGTGATACCCTATCCTGCTCCGATTTCCGCCAAAGTCCAGCCCTCGGGGCGGCGGTTCAGGATGATCGGATGAAGGACGCCCAGGACGTCGGATTTGTCACGAGAGCCGCCGATGCATGGCAGAGCGGCCCGGCTATTCCCCCCCGCCTCATGCTGAGGAGCGCCGTCTTCGGCGCGTCTCGAAGCACTGCCATGCCCCGTGCCGGGAACCGCCGGATTCCGGACGATCAATTTCGCGTTCGTCGCGCGCGCCCTTCGAGACGCGCCGAAGACGGCGCTCCTCAGGGTGAGGATTTTTGGTGGGGCAACAGTGTACGGCAGGGGGAGGCGTACGGTGGAGCGAAGACGTACGGTGCTCCCGACGGGTCACGCCGATCCCGCAACGGGCATGAAAGCCTCGACGCGATGGCGAGAGCGTCGATGGTGGCGCCCATGGGTCGCGTGCTCCGGGAAGGTGCCCGTTCGCGGAGTTCCCTTCGAACGCAACGCCTGGTCCGGTGCCTCGACTGACTTCACCCGATTGCCCCGGGGCGGCGGTTACTCGATCCGGACACCGCTGGCCTTGATCACCGGCGCCCATTTGGCGAGCTCGGTGGCGATGAATTTCGCGGTGCCGGCCGGCGAGGTGTCGAGGATCGGCACCGCGGCGATCTTCTCCAGCGCCTCGATGAAACTCTTGTCGTCCATGATCTTGCGGGTCGCGGCACTCATCGTGTCGACCACGTTCTGGGGCGTGCCCGCCGGCGCCAGGATCAGGTTGAACGTATAGGCCTGGTAGCCAGGCGCGCCCGCCTCGATCATGGTCGGAATGTCGGGTGCTGCCGGCGTGCGCTTGTCGTGGGCGAAGCCGAGGATGCGCAGCTTGCCGGCACGGTGGTGTTGCAGGGACGTGCTCACTGTCTCGAAGAACCAGGCGATGTTGCCGGCCAGCAGGTCCTGGAGCGCTGGATTGGAGCCGCGATAGGGCACGTGGACCACGTCCATGCCCCCGACCACCGACTTCAGGTACTCGCCCGCCAGGTGGGTGATGCCGCCGGTACCCGACGAGCCGTACGAGTACTTGCCGGGGTTCTTTTTCATCAACTCGACCAGCCCCTTGACGGTGTCGGGCATCGAGGGATGGGCGACCAGGATCAGCGGGTTGACGCAGATCGACGACACGGGGACGAAGTCGTTCACCGGGTCGTAGGGTGATTTGACCATCGCCGTCGGGTTGATGGCGTGGGTCGAGGAGGTCGCGAACAGGAACGTGTGACCGTCCGGCTTGGCGTTCTTGACGTCCACCGCGCCGATCGAGCCGGCCGCGCCGGCCTTGTTGTCGGGCAGCACGTTTTGCCCGAGCACGGCGCTTAGCTTTTCCGCCGCGAGACGGCCGATGATATCGGTGGGCCCGCCCGGCGGGAATGGAATGACCAGGCGAATCGGGCGGTCGGGATACTTGCCCTGGGCGCCGACGAGGGCGGGGGCGGCGACGGTGGCTCCGAGGCTTCCGAGCAGAGTGCGGCGTTTCATGGCAGAGCGTCCCTGTCGATCGTTGTCGTTGGCGCCAGTGCGTCGATGGACGCCAATGTCGCGGCCCGACACACAGCCTGGCGTCGGGGTCTTGTCAAGAAATCGTCAGACCGGACCCATCGTCTCGTCGAACAGATCCAGCATCGCCCGCCACGAGCGACGGTCGGTCGGCTCGTGATAGGCGAAACCGGCCATGCCGCGGGCATCGATGGCGGGATTGGTGAAACTGTGCCCGGCGCCGCCGTACAGGTTCAGGCGCCAGTCGACCTTGGCCGCGCGCATCTCCTTCTCGAAATCGAGCCGTTGCCCGGGCGGGATGATCGGATCGTCGGCGCCGATATTGACCAGTATCTTGGCCCGGATGTTGATGGCGTCCTGCGGCCGGGCGGTGGCGAGTCCGGAATGGAAGCCGACCACCGCCTTGAGGTCGGTACCGGCGCGCGCCAGTTCGAGCGCGGTGGTGCCGCCGAAGCAGTAGCCGATGGCGGCCAGGCGGTTCGGGTCGGTTGCCCACTGCGCTTTCAGCACGTCGAGCGCGGCGGTCGCCCGCACCCGGATGCCGGTCGGGTCGACCCGCCACGGCGCCAGGCGGGGCATCGTGTCGGCGATGTTCGCCAATGGCTTGCCGTCGCCGTGGTAATCCATGGCGAAAGCGACATAGCCGAGCGCCGCCAGGCGTCGCGCGATCGATTTGGTGTGGTCGGTCAGCCCCGGTCCTTCGTGGCAGACGAGGACGCCTGGCCGGCGGCCTTGCCGGCTGTCGTCGATTGCCAACTGGCCGACCAGCCGGACGCCGCCGTCGCGATACTCGATGTCCTCGATGCGCATGATTTCCCCTGTGTCGAACGGGAAGAGTACGGCTTGTCGTCGAGGCGTGACAACCGGCCATCGGCGGCCCCGCTTGACCGGCTCCCGGCCGCGCGGCATCAACGCCGCCTCTCGCACCCCGGTCGCCCGCATGTCCGTCGTCCCGCCCGTCGTCCGCTTCGCGCCCAGCCCCACCGGCCGGCTGCATGTCGGCAACGCGCGCGCGGCGCTGTTCAACTGGTTGTTCGCGCGCCGACATGGCGGTGCCTTCGTGTTGCGTCTGGACGACACCGATCGCGCCCGCTCGACCGATGCCTTCGCGCGCGGGATACAGGACGATCTGCGCTGGCTCGGGCTGACGTGGGATCGGCTCGAATCCCAAGCCGCGCGGGTGGAGCATCACGCCGCGGCGCGCGACCGACTGATCGCGGCGGGCCGCCTGTATCCCTGCTACGAGACCGCGACCGAGCTCGACTTCCGGCGCAAGCGGTTGATCGCGTCGGGCAAGCCGCCGGTCTACGACCGCGCCGCGCTGCGGCTGACCGATGCCGATCGCGCGCGTCTCGAAGCCGAGGGCCGCCGTCCGCACTGGCGCTTCCGGCTCGGAGCGGGCGATGTCGCCTGGGACGATCTGGTGCGCGGCGCCCAGCACGTCGATGGCGCCAGCCAGAGCGATCCGGTGCTGGTGCGCGAGGACGGAACCTATCTCTACACGTTGCCCTCGGTGGTCGACGATATCGACTTCGCCATCACGCACGTGATCCGCGGCGAGGACCACGTCACCAACACCGCCACGCAGATCCAGCTGTTTAACGCGCTCGGCGCGCCGCCGCCGGCCTTCGCCCATCTGCCGCTGCTGACCGATGCGGCGGGTGGCGGTCTGTCCAAGCGTGCCGGCTCGCTGTCGCTGGGCGACCTGCGCGAGGATGGGATCGAGCCGCTCGCCGTCGCCGGGCTGCTGGCGCGATTGGGCACGGCCGATCCGGTCGTGCCGGTGTCCTCGCTCCGGCCGCTGATCGACGGCGTCGACTTTGGCCGTGCCGGGCGGGCCGCGGCGCGCTTCTCCGAGGACGATCTGCGCCAGTTGAGCGCCCGGACCCTGCATCAGGCCGGCTACGACGACGTGCGCGCGAGACTCGCGAGCATGGGCGCGGACCTCGGCGAAACCTTCTGGCTCGCCGTGCGGGGCAATCTGTCGAAGCTCGACGACGCGTCGCAATGGGTTGCCGTGATCGGCGGCGTCACCGTGCCGGTCGTGGAGGACGCGCCGTTTCTGCTCGCCGCGGCCGAGGCGTTGCCGGCCGAGCCGTGGGACGAGACGACATGGAAGACATGGACGGGCGCGCTCGCCGGCGCGAGCGGACGCAAGGGCAAGGCGCTGTTCCATCCCTTGCGGCTGGCGCTGACCGCGTGCGAGAACGGACCCGAGATGGCGCGTCTTCTGCCCCTGATCGGACGCGTCCGCGTCGAAGCGCGTTTGCGTGGCCGGACGGCGTGAGTTACAATCGAGTCATGTCCACGCTTCTCCCGATCCGCGCGCACGCGACGGCGCGATGTAACTGAACCGCCGGCCCGCGAGGGCCGTGATCGCGGTTTCGTTTTATTTCATCGGGAGAGGGGATCATGTCCCTCGTCATCTACGACACGCTGGCGCGCGAGAAGCGCCCCTTCACGCCGATCGACCCGGCCCACGTCCGCATGTACGCCTGCGGCCCGACCGTCTACGACCATGTCCATATCGGCAATGGCCGGCCGGTGGTGGTGTTCGACGTGCTGTATCGCGCGTTGAAGCGCCAATTTCCGCGCGTGACGTACGCGCGCAACATCACCGACATCGACGACAAGATCATGGTCCGGGCGAAGGAGTCCGGCGAACCGATCGACGCGTTGACGTCGCGCACCGCCGCCGATTTCGCCCATGTCTGCGCGGCGCTGGGGGCGTTGCGGCCGGATGTCGAGCCGCGTGCCACCGACTACATCGTCGAGATGATCGCGATCGTCGAGCGTCTGGTGGCGCGCGGCCACGCCTATGTCGCCGACGGGCACGCGCTGTTCAGCGTGCCGAGCATGGACGATTATGGCCGTCTGTCGCGGCATGGCCGCGACGAGCTGGTGGCGGGCGCGCGCGTCGACGTCGCGCCCTACAAGCGCGACGCCGCCGACTTCGTGCTGTGGAAGCCCTCGGCGACGGACCAGCCGGGCTGGGCCAGTCCGTGGGGGCGCGGCCGGCCGGGCTGGCATATCGAGTGCTCGGCGATGAGCGGCAAGCTGCTGGGCGAGACCTTCGACATCCACGCCGGCGGGCTCGACCTGATCTTTCCGCACCACGAGAACGAGATCGCCCAGAGCCGTTGCGCCTTCGGCACGCCGGTCATGGCGAACTACTGGATGCACAACGGCTTTCTCGTCGCCAACGGCGAGAAGATGTCGAAGTCGCTCGGCAACTTCTTCACCATCCACGAGCTGCTGCCGGAGTTTCCGGGCGAGGCGATCCGCCTGCTGTTGCTCGGCGCGCACTATCGCCAGCCGCTCGACTTCACGAAGGATGGTCTGAAGGTGGCGCGCGCGCAGCTCGACCGGCTGTACCAGGCGTTGCGCTCGGCGCTCGATGTCGAGGCCGACGGGGCGACGCCGGTGCCCGACGCGGTCGCCGCGGCGCTCGACGACGACCTCAACACGCCGCTGGCGCTGGCGCATCTGCACGAGCTGGCGGGTATCCTGAACCGCGCGGCCTCGCCGGCCGAGAAGCGGACGGCGAAGTCGGCGCTGCTGGCGGGTGCCGGCGCGCTCGGACTGTTGTGGCAGGATCCCGAGGGCTGGTTCCGCACCGGCGGACTGGAGGCCGCGTCGGGCGGCGGCCCGTCGGAAGCCGAGATCGAGGCGGCGATCCTTGCGCGTCAGGCGGCGCGCAAGGCGAAGGACTTCAAGGAGTCCGACCGCATCCGCGACGATCTCAAGGCCAAGGGCGTCGTCCTCGAGGACGGACCCAAGGGCACGACCTGGAAGCGGGCCTGAGGCGCACGGGCACCGACACGCGCGAACGACCATCGTCGAGCCCGGATCGCGCGGCTTTGGAGTTGCGAAAGACGCGCTATCGCATCTGTCTTCCCCTTCTCCCCGCGGCGGCGGGGAGAAGGGGGCGTGCAGCGCCGGATGAGGGGCTTCGCGGCCGTGAAAGCGGCACGTTCTCGCGAGGGTGGACGACGTCGTTGCAGCGCCGCGAAGCCCCTCATCCGCCCTTCAGTCACCGTCTCCCCTCCTGCGAGGGGAGAAGGAATGACCCTAAACCGGCAGTTGGGAGTCGGCTTGTTGGGTGAGAATCGTGCAAACTCAAGGGCATGACCCACGAAGCACCGCCTGCCGTCGTTCACCCTGGGGG
>CAMDVZ010000276.1 GCA_945878895.1 Caenispirillum bisanense
GATGGCGCCGGCTGGCACCAGCGCGGCCAGAAGCTGGTGCTTCCCGACAACATCACGCTGCTGACCTTGCCGCCCTGTTCGCCCGAGCTGAACCCCATGGAGAACGTCTGGGCCTACCTGCGCCAGAACAAGCTCTGCGCCCGGGTCTGGAACACCTACGACGAGATCCTCGACGCCTGTCAAAGCGCCTGGCGCTTCCTCGTCGACGATCCAGCCCGGATCCGCTCCATCGGCACCAGGAAATGGGCGTGTGTCACTTGATAAGTCGGCTGGTATAACATGACGACCGCGGCCATCGACGCAAGCCGTTCGCGCCGCTATTGTTCGCGCATTGCCTGGCGAACCGACGAAGGAACGACATCATGACCGCCTGCATCGTGGGCTGGGCCCATTCGAAGTTCGGCAAGCTCGACGGCGAGACCAGCGAGTCGCTGGTCGTCAAGGCCGCGACCGACGCCATGGCCCACGCCGGCATCGAGCCGAGGGCCGTCGACGTCATCTATGTCGGCAACATGAACGGCGGCTTCGTGAAGCAGGAATTCCACTCCTCGCTGCCGCTGCAGGCCCATCCCGACCTGCGCTTCAAGCCCTCGACGCGGGTCGAGAACGCCTGCGCGACGGGTTCGGCCGCCATCCACATGGGCCTCAACACGCTGGCGGCGAAAAAGGCGCGCTTCGTGCTGGTGGTCGGCGTCGAGAAGATGACCGAGCTCAACAGCGCCCAGGCCGGCGACGTGCTGATCAAGGCCTCCTACGTCGCCGAGGAAGCCAACATCGACGCCGGCTTCGCCGGCATCTTCGGCAAGATCACCTCGACCTACTTCCAGCGCTACGGCGACAAGTCCGACGCGCTCGCCCGCATCGCGGTGAAGGCGCACCGCAACGGCGCGAAGAACCCGCTGGCGCACTTCCAGAAGGAGTTCGACTACGGCTTCTGCCGCAATCCCTCCGACAAGAATCCCTTCGTGGCGGGACCGCTGAAGCGCACCGACTGCTCGCCGGTCACCGACGGCGCCGCGGCCGTCATTCTCGCCGACAGCGACACCGCGCTCGGCATGAAGCACGCCATCGCCTTCCGGGCGGCCGAGCACGTCAATGATTTCCTGCCGATGAGCAAGCGCGACATCATCCAGTTCGATGGCCCGACCCTGGCCTGGCAGCGCGCGCTCGCGTCGGCGCGGCTCGACCTTCTCGACCTCGGCTTCGTGGAAACCCACGACTGTTTCACCGCCGCCGAACTGATCGAATACGAGGCAATGGGCCTGACGGCGCGCGGCCAAGGCGAGCGCGCCATTCTCGAAGGCTGGGTCGAGCGCGACGGCAAGCTGCCGGTCAACGTCTCGGGCGGCCTCAAGGCCAAGGGCCATCCGGTCGGCGCCACCGGCGTCTCCATGCACGTGATGAGCGCGATGCAGCTGTCGGGCACGGCCGGCGTCATGCAGCTCGCCAACCCGAAGCTGGCGGGCGTCTTCAACATGGGTGGTGCCGCCGTCGCCAACTACGTCAGCATCCTCGAACCGCTGAAATAGCCCGCTGGATCAGCGTCCGGCCAGTTTGGCGTAGATCGCCTCCAGCGACCGGCACAGCCCCGACGTGTCGCACGCCGCCGACGCCGCGAGCCTGGCCCGCATGACCGGGCGCATCCCTGCCAGCATCGCGGGCGTCACCGGATCGTTGGCGAGCGCCACCGCGCGCTCGACGTAGGCCGGCAAGTTCGCGACGCACCAGTCGCCGAGCCCGGCAGCGACAAGCAGCGACTTGCTGGTCCGCGACGCCCAGCGATCACCGTCGAACGCCAGCACCGGCACGCCCTGCCACAAGGCCTCCGTCGTGGTCGTGCCGCCGTTGTAAGGGAAGGTGTCGAGCGCCACGTCGACGTTGGCGTACGCCGCGAGGAAGTCGTAGTGCTCGGCGCCGCCATCGAGCCGGAGACGATCGGCCGCGATCCCCCGCGCGGCGAAGCGTTCCCGCAACGACGCGCGACACGACGCGTCCGACAGCGTGCCGTTGCGGACGTACAGATCGGCGCGCGGCGCTCGCGAGAGGATCTCGGCCCACGCGGCGATCACCTGGTCGGTGATCTTGTACTGCGACCCCAGACAGCCGAACGCGAAGCGGCCCGACAGGGTGGATGGCGGCGGCACGACATCGGGCACCGGATAGAGCACCTCGAACGCCAGATAGCTGCCCGGCAACCGCCACACCCGTTCGACGTAGTGCTTCTCCTCGCGCTTGGGAATCACCGACTCGTCGCCCACGATGTTTGCGTAGCCGGCGAGGCCGCCGGTCGCGAACATGTTGAACCAGCCCACCACCGCCGGCGCCGGGCGATGGGCGAACAGTCCCAGCTGCGGCTGGGCGCTGTAGCCGTTGAGATCGACCAGCACGTCGATGCCCTTGTCGCGGATGTAGGCCGCCAGCTTGTCGTTCGAGGCGCCCGCGACGTTGTGGATATAGTCCGCGTCGTGGTCGCGGTAGCCTGCCTCGGCGGTCGGCGGCTTGCCGTCGGCGAACAGATGGATTTCGTGCCGGCTCCGGTCGTGATGGTTGACCACGCCGTACACCGGCTTCATCCAGTTGCGGGCGCCGAAGAACGAGGAAACGTAACCAACCCGCAGCTTGCCGCCGGCGGGAATCGCGCGACGCGGCGGGGCAACGTGCTTGCCGGCCGTCGCCGACAGCGATTTGCACCAGTCGCGCCTGACGCGCAGAACCGCGGCGTTGTCGGCGCGCGGATCGCCGGGCAGGATCAACGCCAGATTCGACGACGCCACCGCGCGCGCGTCCTCGTGAGCGGCCTCGCCGGCGCGCCCGAACAGGTCGACCGCCGCGTCGACGTCGCCCAGCGCGAACAGGGATTTCGCCAGTTCGACCGCCAGCGCGGGCGACGCGTCGCCCAGATCGGCCGCGCGCCGCAGCGCCGCGACCGCCTCGCCATGGACGTTCGTGGCACCCAGCGCGCAGCCGAGCCCGAACCAGGCGTTCGCCTCGCGGTCGTCGAGCGCCAGCGCCCGGCGATAGAGCGCGATCGCCTCGGCGAACCGCCCCTCCACCTGGGCCGCGTCCGCCTCGACCAACAACGCGCCCGCCGTCGTGCCCTGGAGCCCGGTCACGCGACGCTCCTCGCCACCGGCGACATCCCCGCGGGCGCCGGTTCTGAATCGTGAAAAGACGCTGCGCCGCGGAAATTTTCCCTTCTCCCGCCGGCGGAGGAGAGAAGGTGCCCGAAGGGCGGATGAGGGGCTTCGCGGCCTTGCAACGACCGCGCCGTCGCCCCCGCGATCGTGCCGCGTTTGAGGTCCCGAAGCCCCTCGTCCGGCGCCGCGCGCCACCTTCTCCCCGCCTCCGCGCCAGGGTATCCACACATCTCGGCCCTATCGAGTAAGCTCTGTGCGGCAACTACTTTTTGCCTTCCCCCGCTAGCGGGGGAAGGGAAGAAATCGTTGCGGCGCTGCGCTTTTTCAGCTCGGGCCGAGATGTGTAGATGCCCTAGCGCCTCCGCGGGGAGAAGGAGAAGCCTTCGTGGCAGTGCGATTCCTTGCCGCTGGACCGTGCCGCGATCGCAAGCCGGAAGACGCCCCGCCGCAAGGAGCGAGGGAGCCCGAGAAGACACGAATCGCCTTGTCGTGGCGCCCATGCGGGACACTCCGGTTTTCGACGCGAGGCACTCACCCATTTCATTCTCCGGCCGATACTGCATGGTAGCGCCGCCCGCGCGTGCCCGATAGCGGGCCTGCGCGGTCGGACATTGCCGGAGAGATGGTCCGGCGCTAGACCCGGCAGCGCCACGTCATTCCCATCGGACCCGCCATGATCGATTTCTCGTTGACCGACCGCGAAACGGACCTTCAGACGCGCACCCGCGCCTTCGTTCGCGACCACATCATTCCGATGGAGAAGGACCCGCGCCAGGGTCACCACGGCCCGAGCGACGCGCTGCGCCGCGACCTCAACGCGCTGGCCCGCCGGGCCGGCCTGCTCTCGCCGCATTGTTCGCCGGAATTCGGCGGCCTTGGCCTCACGCACCGCGAGCGCGCCATCGTGTTCGAGGAGGCCGGCTATTCGATTCTCGGTCCCATCGCGATGCACTGCATGTCCCCCGACGAGGGCAACATGCACATGCTGGAGGCCGTCGCGAGCGAGGAGCACAAGCTCCGGTGGCTGAAGCCGCTGGCCGCCGCCGATATCCGCTCCTGCTTCGCCATGACGGAACCCGCGCCCGGCGCCGGCTCCGATCCCTCGGCGCTCTCGACCACCGCCACGCTCGAGGGCGACCATTTCGTGATCAACGGCCGCAAGTGGCTGATCACCGGCGCCGACGGTGCCGGCCTGATGATCATCATGGCCAAGGCCATCGTCGACGGCGAGGACCGCGGCGCCACCATCCTGTTCAGCGACATGCCGGCCGAGGGCATCGTGCACGAACGCGTGCTCGACACCATCGACCAGTCGATGACCGGCGGCCACGGCGTGATCCGCTTCGACGGCCTGAAGGTGCCGCGCGAGAACGTGCTGGGCGATATCGGTCGCGGCTTCCGCTACGCCCAGGTGCGTCTCGCGCCGGCCCGCCTGACCCATTGCATGCGCTGGCTCGGGGCCGCCCGTCGCGCCCACGACATCGCCGTGGAGTACGCCAACCGCCGCGTCGCCTTCGGCAAGAAGCTGATCGACCACGAGGGCGTCGGCTTTCAGCTCGCCGACAACGAGATCGATCTCCATCTGGCGCGCCTGGCCACGTGGCATTGCGCCTGGGTGCTCGACCAGGGCCGCGACGCGCGCGTCGAATCCAGCATGTCCAAGGTCGCGGTGTCGGAAGCGCTCTACCGGGTGGCCGACCGCTGCGTCCAGGTGCTGGGCGGCATGGGCGTCACCGGCGACACGCTGGTCGAGCGCATCTTCCGCGAAATCCGCGCCTTCCGCATCTACGACGGTCCCTCGGAGGTCCATCGCTGGAGCCTGGCGCGCGGCCTCGTCGCCAAGGGCGCGCACTAGCCCGCGCGCGATGGCCGACGCCAGTGAACGCCAACTGCGCGACTGGGCGACCTACTACGCCAGGACGGCGGAGCGGGCGCCCCGGCCGACGCTGCTCAAGGCACTCGACGTGCTCGGCCCGCCGGCCCCCGATTGGCTCGCCGTCGATCTCGGTTGCGGCGGCGGGCGCGACACCGTCGAGATGCTCCGGCGCGGCTGGCGCGTTCTGGCCATCGACGCCGAACAATCCGCCATCGATTCGTTGCGCGGCCGCCTCGACTTGCCCGCCGACGCCCGCCTCGACACCTTGGTCGGCCGCTTCGAGACGACGATCTGGCCCGACGCGGACCTCGTCAATTCGAGCTTCGCGCTGCCGCTTTGCCCGCCGGCCGACTTCGACCCGATGTGGCGACGGCTCCTGGAGAGCCTCAAGCCGGGAGGCTGCTTCGCTGGTCAGTTGTTCGGCGACCGCGACAGCTTCCGCGACCGGCCCGGCATCACGACGATGACGCGCGAGGAAGCCCGCGCGCGTTTCGACCGACTCGACATCGTCCTGTTCGAGGAAGAGGAAACCGACGCGGTCACGCCGCGCGGCACGCCCAAGCACTGGCATCTCTTCCATGTCGTCGCGCGGCGTCCCCGGTAGACCGGAACCAACGAGCTCCTACACGCGCTTGACCTGGTTCGACGCCAGTATCCTCGCGGCGCCCGCGGTCGTCGTCGCGCCCGCTTTCACGGCGGCTTCGGCACTCGCCTCGGCTGCACGCACCTGGGCAAGGCGCTCGATCACCGTATCGAGCATCGCTTGCGGGACGACCACGACCCCGTCGGCGTCGCCGACGATCACGTCGCCGGGACTCACCGGCACGCCGCCGACCGTCACCGGAAAGTTCACGCTGCCCGGCCCCGTCTTCGCCGGAGAGTTGGGCGATATCCCGGCGGCGAAAGTCGGCAGCCCGGACGCCACGATACCGGCGCGATCGCGCGCCAGGCCATCGGTGACGAACGCGACCACACCCTTGTTCCTCATCATGCCGGTGACGAGGTCGCCGATCAGGGCGGTGCGCGTGAAGCCGTCGTTGGCGACAACGATGACATCGCCCGTTTGCGATTCCTGCATCGCACCGAACACCGCGAGATTGTCGGCAGGATAGGCGAAGGCCGTGATCGCCGGGCCGCAGAACGCGGCGTTGGTCGGATCGAGCGGCTTGATCTGGTAGTCCAGCGCGCCGCGCCCGTTCATGCAGTCCACTAGATGCCCCGTCTGGGCGCCCGCCAGCGCGGCGACCTTCGCCGGGTCGGGTCGCGCGATGGTGTCGCGAATCGTGAGGATCGGTGGATCGTCGATCATGGGACCTCCCTTGCGTGAGCGGCGGCCATTGTGACGTTCATTGCGGCCACCGCAAATGCCCTCGGCGCCGACCTGCTCGCTGTCGGGCGCCGCTTGTGTATAGTCGTCGATGCCGCGAAACAGGGAAGCGAACGCCATGACCGGAACGAAGACTGGATCCTCGCCAATCCGCCGCCGCCACTTCCTCGCCGCCGGCGCGGCCG
>CAMDVZ010000277.1 GCA_945878895.1 Caenispirillum bisanense
CGCCGGCCACGCCAGGGTGTCGCGGGGGATGGCCGCGGCGTAGTCGAGGCCCAGCTCCACGATCCCCGCGCGCAGCGCCGCGTCGCAGCCGTAGGCGGCGTCCATCAGCACCGTGCCGCGCGGCAGGCCAAGCGCGTGGGCGCGGCGGACCTGGGCGAGCGCGATGGCCAGCGACAGCGACACCGCGACCTGGCAATTGTCCTGGTTGCCGCGCTGGCCGCAATATTGCCGCCCCACCCCCACCGAGTGCTTGCCCTTCTTGGGGAAGCCGGTGTCGTCGAGGATCCACGCCTCGACCGGCCCGTGCCGCTCGATGGCCGGCAGCACCAGCTCACGCACCTTCGCCAGTACCCGCGCGTCGGACCACTCCGACACGCCCAAGAAGTGCAGCGGCTTCTGGTGCTGGGCCGAGGCGCGCGCGGGCGCCGCCATCGGCTCGGCGCTCTTGCGCTCGCCCGGCAGAAGCAGTCCCGTGTAGTAGTCCTTCAACGGACCAACCCGGTCGGCAAGTCCGACCACGCACGCCAGTTCTCCCACGTAGCGCTCGAAGCGCCCGCCCGCGCCGCTCCCGCCTGTCCGATCCATCGCCGCCCCCGTGCGTCGGGTTGAATCCCGACACGACACGAACCGCCATTCCTGCCGGCCGCGACTTTCCGACCCGGTCGTACTGGACCGCCAGCGGGGGAAAGGAATTTCAGAAATCCAGGCCCCAATCCCGGCGCCCCCCGGCCCACGGCTCGCGCTCAGTCCGCCAGCTTCGTGGCTTCGAGCACCGGCTTGCCGAGGATCATGTCGGCGGCTTTCTCGGCGATCATCAGCACCGAGGCGTTGAGATTGGCGGACGGCATGGTCGGCATGATCGAGGCGTCGACCACGCGCAGGCCCTGCATGCCGCGCACGCGGAGCTGGTCGTCGACCACCGCGGTGGGATCGCTGTCGGGCGCCATGCGGCAGGTGCCCATCAGATGGAACGTCGTGGTGCCGCGCTGTTTGGCGGCGCCCAGCAGTTCGTCGTCGGTTCGCACGCCGGGGCCGGGGAATTCCTCGCGGTCGTAATAGGGTTTCAGCGCCTCCGAGGACAGCAGGCGCCGCGCCAGCTTCATGCCGGCCAGCAGCACCCGACGGTCGCTCTCCATCGCCAGATAGTTCGGCTGGATCACGGGGTGCTCGAACGGATCGGCCGATTTCGCGCGGATGTAGCCGATGCTGTCGGGGCGCTGCTGCCACGAGGCCACCGTCATGCCGGGAAAGTCGTCGAGCGTCGACTGCACGCCTTCCTTGTAGCTGGCGGGCGTGAAGGTCAGCTGCAGATCGTAGTTGTCGACCCGCTCGTCGGATTTCCAGAACACGTAGACCAGGGTCGGGTTGAGCGCGAGGATCCCCTTGCGCGAGATCGCGTACTTCAGGACCTCGGCGACCAGCTTCAGCCCGTGAGAGCGCTCGTTGATGCTGGTGGCGTTCTTCGCCCGGGCGACGAACCGCGGCGCGTAGTGATCGCGCAAATTCTCCCCGACGCCCGCGAGGTCGTGCCGCACCGGAATGCCGAGCGATTGCAGCAGCGGCGCCGGACCGATGCCCGACACCTGCAACAGCTGCGGCGAGTTCACCGTGCCGCCGCACAGGATCACTTCCTTGTTGGCGCGCACTTCCATCGGCGTACCGTTGCGGCCGCCCTTGCGATAGCGGATGCCGACCGCCTTCTTGCCCTCCAGCACGATCTCCGTCGCGTGCGCGTGGGTGCGCACCGTCAGATTCCGCCGCTTCATCGCGGGATGCAGGAAGGCGCGCGCGGCACTGACGCGACGTCCGTTGCGGATCACCCGCTGCACGTAGCTGACGCCGGCCTGTGTCGTTCCGTTGTAGTCCTTGTTGCGCGGGATGCCCTGCTGCACCGCGCCCTCGATGAAGGCCTCGCACAGCGGATCGCGCCACTCCAGATCGGTGATCGGCAGGTCGCCGTCGCGGCCGCGGAAGGTGCCGTCGGCCTCGCCGATGCGTTGCTCGGTGCGCCGGAAATAGGGCAGCAGATCGGCGTAGCCCCAGCCGCGGTTGCCGCGCTGCGCCCAGCCATCGAAATCCAGCCGCTGGCCCCGGTTGTAGATGTGGCCGTTGATCGAGCTCGACCCGCCCAGCGTCTTGCCGCGCGGCGCCGCGATCCGCCGTCCGCCGGTCCATTCGCTGGCCTCCGACCTGTAGAGCCAGTTCACCCGCGGATTGACCAGCGTGTACATGAAGCCGGCCGGGATATGGATGAAGGGATGCCAGTCCGACGGTCCGGCTTCCAGCACGCACACCGTGACGTTGGCGTCGGCGCTCAGCCGGTTGGCCAGCACGCTGCCGGCCGATCCCGCGCCCACGATCACGTAGTCGAAACTGTCCATTCGATCTCTCCCGGTACGACGCGGCTTTAGCCCGGCGGCCGGCCCGCGGGCAACCGCCCGGCGCGGCCGGCTGCAATGCGGGCCTCAGCGGAACGCCCGCATCACCTGTTCGCCGAACCGGCGCATCGAGGCGATGTTCTGGTCGTGGCTCATGGCGCCGAAGCCGGTCTGGCACAGAAGGTGTCGCACGCCGACGCCGCGCAGCTCCGCCACCTGCTCGCGCACCCGGGCGGGGGAGCCGTAAAGCGAACCGGTCGCCAGCACGTAGGGCAAGGCCACCGAATCGGACACCGCCGGATCGGTCCACGGATTGAGCGTCGCGGGGTCGAGCTCGAAATCGGCGGGATTGAACGCCTCGCGCACGTGCATCATGTGCGCCCGCGTCTCGAGCAGCAGCGCCGACAGCTCGTCCTCGGCCCGGGCGTCGGAGTCGGCCACGTAGACGTTGCGCCACAGCGCGCTTTTTTCCAGCAACCGTGCCTTGGTCGCCGCGTCGTGACCGCCCGCGTCGATCCCGGCGGCATAGAGCGCCCAGCGCTCGGCGATCCGCTCGACCGGTAGCCGCGCCGTGAGGATCGGCACGCCGAGCCGGCCGCATTCCGTGAACGAGCCGGGCGAGATCACGCTGCGCCACAGCGGCGGACCCGGTTGTTGCACAGGTCGGGGCCGCAGTTCCGGAATATTGACCTTGTGGAACTTGCCCTCGTAGACGAGCGGCGCCTCGCGCCAGGCGCGCTGGAGAATGTCGATCGCCTCTTCCATCCGCTCGCGGCTGTCGTGGCTGCGCAATCCGTGGCCGACGAATTCGTATTCGTTGTAGACGGTGCCCTTGCCGATCCCGACATCGATGCGGCCCTTGCTGAGATTGTCGAGCAGCGCCAGCTGGACCGCCAGCCGCACGGGATGATGGAACGGCGTCTGCACGACGGCGAAGCCGATGCGGACGCGCGTCGTCTTCATGGCCAGCGCGGCGGCGAACATCAGGGAGTCGTTGTAGACGCTCTCGCCGGTGAAATAGTGCTCCGTCAGCCAGACGTCGGCGAACCCCAGTTCCTCCGCGTAACAGGCCTGGGCGATCAGCTGTTCGATGCGCGCGCCGTCCTCGTCGGGCGAGGGCGACATCGAGAGCGTCAGCCAGCCGAATTGCATCGCGTCGCCCATGAACCAGGCCTCCCCGTATCGGAACCACTTGCCCAGCATGCGCCCGTCGCGGGCGGCCGGAGAAGCGCCGACCGGCCCGATCGCAGTGCCGTTTCGGATGACGAACCCGACCATCGGGGAGGGATGGGCCCCGCCCCGCCCGGCGATCTATGGTCCGCGCGCCGAAATTCCATCCCGTCGCGGAGTACGCCCCTTGCCCACGCCCCTGCTGTTCACGCCGCTGACGATGCGCGGCGTCGTCGCGCCCAACCGCGCCGTGCTGTCGCCGATGGTCCAGTTCCGCGCCACCGATGGCCTGGTGAACGACTTCCATCTCGTGCATTTGGGCAAGTTCGCGCTCGGCAAGTTCGGCGTCGTGTTCACCGAGAACTGCGCCGTCGAGCCGCGCGGGCGGGTCACCCAGGGCGATCTCGGCCTGTGGGACGATGGCCAGATCGCCAGCCACAAGCGTCTGACGACGTTGCTGAAAGCCGAGGGTTCGGTGGCGGCGACCCAGATCACCCATTCGGGCCGCAAGGGCTCGACGCCGCGCACCTTCGACAAGCCGGGCGCGCTCGGGCCGGAGGGAGCGGGCTGGCAGCGCTGGGAAGTGGTGGGCCCGACCGACCAGCCGGCCGCCGAGGGCTGGCTGAAACCCAGGGCACTGAGCGCGACCGAGATCGAGGGGCTGGTGACGAAGTTCGCCGATGCCGCACGGCGCGCCGATGCCGCCGGCTACGACGTGGTCGAGATCCATGCCGCGCACGGCTATCTGCTGGCGCAGTTCCTGTCGCCGATCAGCAACACGCGCAACGACATTTATGGTGGCGATTGCGCCGGCCGCATGCGGTTCCCGCTCGACGTCGCGCGCGCCGTGCGGGCCGCCCTGCCGGCGAACAAGGCGCTGTTCGTGCGCGTGTCGGCGGTCGATGGCGCCGGCGGCTGGGATGTCGCCGACACCGTCGTGTTCGCCGCCGCGCTCAAGGAACTGGGCGTCGACGTGGTCGACTGCTCCTCCGGCGGCCTGACCGGCGCCGCGACCGCGGCCGGCGTGACGCGCAGCCCCGGCTTCCAGGTGCCGTTCGCGGCGGCCGTGCGGCGCCAGGCCGGTGTCGCCTCGATGGCGGTCGGGCTGATCCTCGACGGACCGCAGGCCGAGGCGATACTGCGGGCGGGCGACGCCGACCTGATCGCGATCGGCCGCCAGGCGCTCTACGAACCGTTCTGGCCGCTGCACGCAGCCCAGGCGCTGGGCTGCGACCCCGACTGGACGATGTGGACGCCGGAGTACGGCTGGTGGCTGGAGAAGCGCGAACACACGCTGGGCCGCAAGTAGCGCCGGCCGGCGCCGCGACCACTCAGAAACGCACCATCCGCCCCGCCGCCTCGTCCCACAGCAACAGGCGCGCGGAGCGCAGCGCGGCGCGCAGCGTCAGGGCAGGCACGCGCCGCAGCACCTCGCTGTCGGCATGGCAGGCCTCGAGCCGGTAGTTGGGGATGCGCGGATCGAGATGGTGCACGTGGTGGAAGCCGATATTGCCGGTGAACCATTGCAACACCCGCGGCAGTCGCAGGTACGACGTGCCGCGCAGCGACGCGGTGGTCGGGTTCCATGCCGGCGCCCGGAACCACGCGGCATCCTCGAAGCGGTGCTGCACGGAAAACAGCCAGACGCCGACGATCGAGGCCACCGCCATGGTCGGCAGCTGGACCAGCGCCATGGCGCCGAATCCCATGACGAGGCCGAGCGTCCCGAACAGGGCCAGAAGGGCCGCGTTGGTGCCATGGACGGACAGGCGCTCGCGGCGCCACGCGGCGGGCGTGTCGAACGGCAACCGGTAGAGCAGCAGGAACACCAGCGGCGGCAGGACGAGAAGCGCCACGAGCGGATGGCGGATGAGCCGGTAGGCAAGGCGCCGCCACCGACCCAGGCCGCGGTACTCCTCCTTCGTCAGGCAGGTCGAATAGAGGTCCGCGCCGGTGTCGCGCCGGTCGAGATTGTTCCACACCGAGTGGTGACCGGCGTGCTGGCGCCGCCAGTTCTGGTACGGCGTCAAGGTAACCAGACTGCATGCCCTGCCGACCCACGCGTTGGCCGCGGCGGAGCGGAACAGCGAACCGTGGCCGCAATCGTGCTGGAGAATGAAAATCCGCACCACGAAGCCAGCCGTCGGAACGCAGAGCGCCAGGGTCAGCCAGGTCGACAGGCCGTGCGTGGCGTACATCGACCCGCACAAGGCCAGGAACGGCACGAACGACGTCGCGATCTGCATCAAGCTGCGCGCCTGACTCGGACCCTGGAAGCGCGACAAGGTGCGGCGCAGCCTCGCCACGTCGTCGGCCGATTCCTCGCGGACGGACCGCCCGGCGGAGGCGGGCGGTCCGATATCCCCGGAGATGGGTGGGTGTTCCATGCCTGCTCCCGATGGTTCGGGAGCCCGCAAGCCGGCTAGCGGGCTCCGTCAGCGGACGCTGCTCTCCTTGACCACGCGCTCGTGCCCGTCGTCGACGAACCGGACGCGGTACTGGTTCTCGTTGTCCTGCGGCGGCAGGAGACGGACGACCTGGTATCGTCCGGCCGGCGCGGCGCTCGACATGCGCGCGTCCAGGTGGATGAACTGGCCCATCTTGTATTTGTGCTCTTTCATCCGGCGTCCTCCGTGAGCACGCACGCGCGCTCGGTCCGCGCTGCCCGGGCACGTGTCGACCGGTGGTCGAATTCGCGGGTCCGCAGCGGATAGGCACCGACAGGTACGTTGTCACTGTACGCTCGCGACGCAAGGTCCGTCTCGCAAAATAGTGGCCCGGCCTGCCGGCCGGCGCGATCGGGACTCCCCCGACCGGGCGCGTTCGCGCTAGCAGCCTGTCGGACTGAGGTGAACGGGCGAGAAAGTTCGCCCCGGGCGGGCCTCGGCGGACCGCGCGGTCGTGTCGGGGGCGTCCCGGCGATGTCTCGGGACAGCGTTTTGGCGGCTCCCGGGCGTCGTCGGTGGCCGGTCG
>CAMDVZ010000278.1 GCA_945878895.1 Caenispirillum bisanense
GAAGATGCGCACCGAGGGATACCAGGGACTGTCCGCGCGGCCATGCATCCAGCGCCAGTCCGGCACGGTGGGCAGCAGCAGCCAGGTCGGCACGCCCATGCCGCCGGCCAGATGGGCGATCGGGGCGTCGATGGTGATCAGCAGGTCGAGTTGTGCCAGCGCGGTGGCCGCCTCGGCGAAATCGAAGATGCCGCGGCCGACATCGTGAACCAGGCCGCCGGCGCCGGTCTGCTGGATGTCCTTCTGGTGGGTACCGCCTTGCAGGCCGAAAAAGAGCAAGTCCGGATCGCCAGCCAGCGCGACGAAATGCCGGAACGGCACCGAACGCTGGCGGTCGAGCGCCTGGCCGGGCATCGCGGCCCAGTAGACGCCCACCCGCGCGCGCGCGCGCCAGACTGCCGAGTTTGATCCGGCGCCGGGGCGGCGCGACCAGATAGGGACCGCCGGCCACCGCTACCGACGGCCCGCACAGATGCGGCAGCGACAGCAACGACGCATGCATGTCGAACGCCGGCAACTGTTCGCCCTCGGCGACCACCTGGTCGATGTAGTCGGATTGGGCCAGCAGCTCCTTGAGCAGCGCCTGACACAGCACGATCACCTGGGCGCCGCGCCGCTTCAGCTCGCGGGCATAGCGCACCATCAGCAGCACGTCCGACAGGCCTTGCTCGGGATAGAGCAGGATGCGGCGGCCCTCGATCTCGCCGCCGGTCCATGCGGGCTGACGGAATTCCTGTGCCGGCGCGTCGGCCAGCTGCCGGCGCCATTCGTACTCGGCAAAACCACGCGTCAGGTCGCCCTGCACGAGACGCGTGATCGCCACCTCCACCCGCGCCCGCGCGTTGCCGGGGTTGAGCGCCAGCGCGCGGGTTAGGCAGACCAGCGCGTCCTCGCAGCGACCGAGATCGCGCAGACACAGGCCGAGATTGTAGAAGCCCTCGGCATAGTCGGGGCGCAGCGTGATCGCCTGATAATGATGCCGGATCGCCTCGCGCGGACGGTTGGCCGCCCGCATGGCATTGCCGAGATTGGAGTGAAGCGCAGCGTTGCCCGGATCGAGCGCCAGCGACTGGCGGTGATGGGCGACGGCGGCGTCGATCCGGCCGGTGAGGCGCAACGCGACGCCGAGATTGTTGTGCAGTTCGGCGTTGTAGGGTTGGGAAGCCAGCAGACGCAGATAGCCGGCGATGGCCTCGTCGAGACGGCCGGCACGGTGCGCGGCGGCGGCGAGCCGCAGCTGCTGCGGAAAGCTGTCCGCGGCGCTCTCGAACAACGGGCGCGGTTCCACGGCCGGGCGATTCACCGGCGTTTCGGCGCCATCGAAATCCAGACCATCCCTCACGCGCGCGCTCCGTCGCGGGCCCCGTCCGGACCCTTTTGTAATGTTTTACAGTAAAAAGAAGCCACAAGCTTATAGAAATAATTAACTTTATGATTCTCTGTCGCCAATCACTCCGGCTATCCCCGGCGCACTTCGGCGACATGCCGTGCCAGTTCCCGGCCGGTGCGAGCGAAAACCTCGTCCCAATCGCCCGGCTTCTCCTGCCGGAACAGGCGCATCGAGGGATACCAGGCGGTGTCGTCGCGGCCGAGGAAATAGATCCAGTAGGTGTTGAAGTTCACGAGATCCCAGATCGGCACCCCGAGCGTGCCGGCCAGATGCGCGACCGAGGAATCCGTCATGATCACGAGATCGAGCGCGCGCAACGCCGCGGCCATGTCGGCGAAATCCTCGAACGTGGATCCGAGATCGACGATCACCGGGTTGGGGTCGGCGGCCACGTATTCGTCGTGGGGTGGTCCCTTCTGGAGGCTGAACAGCTGCACGCCGGGCACGTCGGCGAAACGCAGGAAGCGGTCGAGCGTCACGGCCCGACGCAGATTGCCGCGAAACGTCACGCTGCCCGACCAGATGATGCCGATCTTGAAACGATCGCCCGCGCGGGCGATCAGCCGCAGCGCCTTTTCGCCCGCGCCTTCCGGAACGCGCAGGGTCGGAGGTGGCGGGATTTCGGCGACGGCACGGGTGAACAGCCCCATCAGACTCATCATCGGAATAGCCAGATCGTGCGGCGGCGCCGGGTCCTTGCTCGACACCATTTCGTGAAACCCCGGCACGTCGCCCGCCAGCCGCCGAAGCTCGGGCTGACAGCGCAGAATCACCTTTCCATCGAGGCCAACCAGTTTTGGCAGGTAGCGCAACGCCAGCAACGTGTCGCCGAAGCCCTGCTCCGAGTAAACCAGCAAGGTACGCCCCGCGAGCTTCTCGCCGCGCCAGATCGGTGCCCTTGTCGGCGGCACGTAGTTGTTCAGCTCCTGCAGCTTCCAGCGCCAGTCGTAGTCGTCCCACGAGGCCTGGCTGAAATCGCCCAGCCGCAGGGCGCAGATCGAGCGGTCCCAGTGGCCGTCGATGTGGTTGGGGTCGCGCGCCACGACGTCGTCGAACACGCGCCGGGCCTCCACGGGCAGACCGGCCTCCGATAGCGCCACGCCGTAGTTGTGCAGCAGCCCGATCGCCTTGGGATCGAGTTCGATGGCGCGCCGGTGATAGGCCAGCGACCGTTCGAAATCCTCCTGGTCCTTGTAGGCATTGGCGAGATTGCCGATCACGCCGGCGTTGTTCTCGTCGCCGTCGAGGGCGCGGCGATAGCAGGCGATCGCCATGTCGGGCCGCTTGGCCTTGCGGTAGACGACGCCGAGATTGCCCCACGCCACCCTGTTGCGCGGCTGCACGGCCAGGATCCGCCGGTAGGCGTCGATGGCGCCCTTCAGGTCGTTGGCGTTGTGTTTGTCGATCGCCTCCTGCATCCAGCGCTTGACGTCGTCCATCGTGATGCGCGGCGCCGACTGGCTACCTGGTACGGCGGAGGGTGGCGTCGCCAACGCGGGGCGACTACCTCCGAATCGAACGGGCGCGACACCGCGTGGCTGCCAGACGGTCGAAGTGGAGGCCATGAAAGCTCACTGAATAGTCAATATAAACAATATACTGAAAATTATTCCTAATGTCACGACCCAGAAATTGCGGCCCGCCGACACCCGCTGCCTGCGCCGGCATGGGCTGGATGCCCGTCCCGATCGGCCGGGCGCTATCCGCCCACCACGGCGAACCACAACGAAAAACCCCGGCGCGACGCACCGGGGTTTCGTTTCGGCCGCACCGGGGAGGGATCAGGCCGCCTTTTTGAGCCAGGCGCCGCGCACCAGTTCCTCGGCGATCTGGATGGCGTTCAGCGCGGCACCCTTGCGCAGATTGTCGCTGACGCACCAGAAATTGAGGCCGTTCTCGACCGTCGGATCGTTGCGGATGCGGCTGACGAAAACGCCATCCTCGCCGGTTGCCTCGGTCGGCGTCGCGTAGCCACCGTCCTCGCGCTTGTCGAGCACGACGATGCCCGGCGCCCGCGCCAGGATCGCGCGCGCCTCGGCTTCCTCCAGCGGGCGCTCGAACTCGACGTTCACCGACTCGGAATGGCCCACGAACACCGGCACCCGCACGCAGGTCGCGGTCACCCTGATCTTCGGATCGAGGATCTTTTTGGTCTCCATCATCATCTTCCACTCTTCCTTGGTGGAACCGTCTTCCATGAAGACGTCGATGTGGGGGATGACGTTGAAGGCGATCGGCTTGGTGAACTTGCGCGGATTGAGCGGGTTGCTGACGAACACGCCGCGGGCCTGGTTGAACAGCTCGTCCATGCCTTCCTTGCCGGCGCCCGACACCGACTGGTAGGTCGACACGACCACGCGCCGGATGGTCGCCGCGTCGTGCAGCGGCTTCAGCGCCACCACCATCTGGATGGTAGAGCAGTTCGGATTGGCGATGATGCCCTTGCGGACATAGCCACCGATGGCGTGCGCGTTGACCTCGGGCACGATCAGCGGCACGTCCGGATCCAGGCGGAAGTGCGAGGTGTTGTCGATCACCACCGCGCCGGCCTTCGCCGCGCGCGGACTGTGCTCGGCCGACACCTTGGCGCCGGGCGACGACAGGACGATGTCGATGCCTTTGAAATCGAAGTTGGCGAGATCGCGGGTCTTGAGTTTGGTGATGTCCCCGAACGAGACTTCCCTGCCGACCGAACGCGACGATGCCAGCGGGACGAGTTCGTCCACTGGAAACTTGCGCTGGGCGAGGATGTTCAACAATTCGCGACCGACATTGCCGGTCGCGCCCACGACGGCGACCCGATAACCCATGATTCCCTCAATTCAAACGAAGAAGGGTTTCTACCCGTGTCGGTCCATCGAAGCAAGGCGCGCTGGATCGCGAATGCCGGCAATCAGCGTGCCGCGCCGATCAGCCCGCGCATGAAGGCGGCGATGGTCGCGATCGCTTGCGCGCCTTCGTCCAGCATCGGCCAGTACCAGTGCCAGACATGGATCATGCGGTCCCAGACCTCCAGCTTGGCCTCGACGCCGGCCGCGCGGGCGCGCTCGGCGAACAGCCGGGCGTCGTCGAGCAGCACCTCCTCGTCGCCGACCTGGATCAGCATCGGCGGCAGGCCGCGCAGGTCGGCGTGGATCGGCGAGGCGAGTGGCGCGCGCGGATCGGCATCGCCCATGTAGGCGCTCCGCCAGCGCGCCAGATCGGCCGCTCGCACCATCGGATCGCGCGCCGCGCGCGTGACGTGGCTTTCGCCGCTACCTTCCATGTCGGTCCACGGCGAGAGGCAGACCAGCGCCGCCGGCATCGGCAGGCCGGCATCTCTCGCCGCCAGCGCGCAGGCAATGGTCAGGCCGCCGCCCGCCGAATCGCCCGCGATCACGATCCGGTTGGCGGCGATTCCGCCATCGAGCAGCCCGCGATAGACGGCCAGCGCGTCCTCCACGGCGGCGGGATGGCGATGCTCGGGACAGAGCCGGTAGTCGGGCACGACGGCGACGGTTCCCGCCAGGCGCGCGATCTCGGCCGCGACATGGCGGTGCGAGCGCGGCGAGCCGATCGCGTAGCCACCGCCGTGGAGATAGATCAGGCAGTCGCCCGTCGCGGCGCCGGCCGGCGTCAACCGCTCGCAGGCGACGCCGCCGATCGCGACGTCCTCGACCCGCGTGTCGGGGCCGACCGGAAAGACGCGGACGGCCTTGTCGTACTGCGTGCGCAACGCTTCAACCGACACATCCGTCGAAGGTGGCAATGTCGCCAGCTTCGCGCGAATGGCCTCGATGCCCCGTTCCGCCATGATTTGTTCTCCCCCAGTTCCCGATCGTCACTCCGGCTTCAGGACGCCGGCCTTGAACAGCGGCTCGATGGCGTCCGCCTCCGCTTTCACGTAGGCCGCGAAACCTTCCGGCAGCATCGGCCGCGGCGACGCGCCGAGTTCGGCGATCCGCTTGGCGACGGCGGGATCCGTCAGCGCCGCGTTGAGCGCCGCGTTGAGCGTCGCGATCACCGTTGGCGGGGTGTTCGCGGGCGCCACCAGACCGACGGCCGTCACCGCCTCGAAACCCGTCAGGCCGAGCTCCGCCAGCGTCGGCACGTCCGGCAGGTCCGCGACACGCGTCGCGGTGGTGACCGCCAGCGCCCGCGACTTGCCGCCCCTGACGTGCGGTAGCGAACTCGACACCTGATCCATGATCGCGTCGATCTGGCCCGCGATCAGATCGTTCAGGGCGGGGCCCGAGCCGCGATAGGGGATCACGGTGAACTGCATGTTGGCGACCGCCTGCAGGCGCATCAGCGCGATGTGGTTCGTCGAGCCGTTTCCGGCGTGTCCGACGCTGAGCTTGCCGGGATTGTCGCGCAGGAAGGCGGCCAACGCACGATAGTCGGCGAAGCGGCTCGCCGCCGGCACCGCCAGCAACATCGGCGTGACGCTGATCATGCCGACGGCGGCGAAATTGTCGGCGGCATAGGGGGTCTTCGCGACCAGACGCGGACTGACCAGCAAGGTACCTGTCGAGACCGCGGCGATCGTGTAGCCGTCGGGCGTCGCGGCCGACACGGCCTCCGCGCCGATCACGCCGCCCGCGCCGGCGCGGTTCTCGACCACGACGGTTTGTCCCAGCCGTTTCGACATTGGTTCCGCGACGGTCCGCGCCATGATGTCGAGATTGCCGCCCGGCGCGAAGGGCACGACCAGCCTGATCGGCCGGTTCGGATAGGTCTGGGCCGAGGCGGCGCCAGCCCAGAGCAGCGCCAGCGCCGCGGCGACAAGGCGAACCATGCCCATTCACGTTCTCCCGGATCGGCGCGCCGACGCGCTCAAATTCTCCAGCCAATCCATTCGCACAGACCGCGCCCCATGATCCACTCCTTGTCGTCCTCGGACAGGAACGGCATTTCCTCCGCGAACATCGCGACGGCCTGTTTGTAGCTACAGGGGCTGCGCGACCAGTCGGTGCCCCAGAACATGCGCCTGGGTCCGAACGCGTCGTGGACGCGGCGCACGTAGGGATGCAGCGCGCGGTAGGGCCAGACGTCGTCGGTGTAGCACGCCAGCGCCGAGGCCTTCACCGCCACGTTGGGGCGGCGCGCGAGCGCCAGCAACTTGTCGAGGTCGCGGA
>CAMDVZ010000279.1 GCA_945878895.1 Caenispirillum bisanense
GGGTAGACAAACGCCTCCAGACAACCCGTTGTGCCTCGGGGCATTGCCCAGACCTGATCCGCGCCGCGACAACCCGCACGCTTCCGCCCTTTAAACCGGTTGGCTGACCGTATAGGTTCCGCCCGACATCCGCGGCCCGTTCCGAGCGGCGGCGGATCGATATCCCACTGGAGGGGACCGCATGTATCCCGATACGCAGCTTCTGATCGACGGCGCCTGGAGCAACAGCGCCAGCGGCAAGACCATCGCTGTCGTCAATCCGGCCACCGAGGAAACGATCGGCCAGGTCGCGCACGCCGGCATCGCCGATCTCGACCGCGCCCTCGCCGCCGCCGACAAGGGCTTCCAGGTCTGGAAGAAGGTCTCGCCCTACGACCGCTACAAGATCATGCGCAAGGCGGCCGACCTGCTGCGCGCCCGCGCCGACGATATCGGCAAGATCATGACGGCCGAGCAGGGCAAGCCCTTCATCGAGGCCAAGGGCGAGACGCTGGCCGGTGCCGACGTGATCGACTGGTTCGCCGAGGAAGCCCGTCGCGCCTATGGCCGCATCGTGCCGGCGCGCGCCGAGGGCGTCTACCAGCTCGTCATGAAGGAGCCGGTCGGCCCGGTCGCGGCTTTCACGCCGTGGAACTTCCCGATCAACCAGGTCGTGCGCAAGATGTCGGGCGCGCTGGCGGCGGGCTGCTCGATCATCGTCAAGGGACCGGAAGAAACCCCGGCCTCGTGCGCGGCCCTGCTGCAGGCGTTCATCGACGCGGGCGTGCCGGCGGGCGTCATCGGCCTCGTCTATGGCGTGCCCTCGGAGATTTCCGAGTATCTGATCCCGAGCCCGATCATCAAGAAGGTGACCTTCACCGGCTCGACGCCGGTCGGCAAGCATCTCGCCATGCTGGCCGGCCAGCACATGAAGCGCGTCACGATGGAGCTGGGCGGCCACGCGCCGGCCATCGTGTTCGAGGACGCCGACGTCGAGTCGGCGATCAAGATGCTAGCGGCCAACAAGTACCGCAACGCCGGCCAGGTCTGCGTCTCGCCGACCCGCTTCATCGTTCACGAGAAGCACTACGAGCGTTTCGTCGATGGCTTCACGGCCGCCGCCAAGGCGCTCAAGGTCGGCGACGGCATGGATCCGGCCACCCGCATGGGTCCGCTCGCCAACGACCGTCGCCTGCAGGCGATGGACGCCTTCGTCGGCGACGCCATCGCCAAGGGCGCCACGCTGAAGACCGGCGGCAAGCGCATGGGCAACAAGGGCTATTTCTACGAGCCGACGGTGCTGACCGACGTGCCGATGAACGCCCGCATCATGAACGAGGAGCCCTTCGGTCCCGTGGCACCGATCTCCTCGTTCCGGGATTTCGACGCCGTCGTGGCCGAAGCCAACCGCCTGCCGTGGGGCCTCGCCGCCTACGCCTACACGAAGTCGGCCAAGACCGCGGCGGCCATCGGGGCCGCCATCGAGAGCGGCATGGTGTCGATCAACCATCACGGCCTGGCGCTCCCCGAGGTGCCGTTCGGCGGCATCAAGGAGTCCGGCTACGGCACCGAAGGTGGCGCCGAGGCCATCGACGCTTACCTGAACACCAAGTTCATCACCCAGGTCGGGGTGTAGAACCGGCCGCGCCCGGGCGCGGTTTGCAACCACCATCGAAGGGCCGGGCGGCAACGTCCGGCCTTTTTCGTTTCGCAGGGCGCGGCGCATCGGCGCTACCCGTCCGGCGCACAGTTGACCGCGCTGGCGCGGCGTCGATCATGGCCGCCCGCCCGCAGCCCGCCATTTCCGAGGATCGCGATGCCCGTCACGAAACTGCTGATCGCCAATCGCGGCGAGATCGCCATCCGCGTCATGCACGCCGCCGCGGCGCTCGACATCGCCACGGTCGCGGTCCACTCCGGGGACGACGCCAACTCGCTGCACGTGCGCCGCGCCGATTCGGCGGTGGCGCTGAAGGGGCGGGGTGCGGTCGCCTATCTCGATATCGGGCAGATCATCGGCGCGGCGAAGGCGACTGGTTGCGATGCCATCCATCCCGGTTACGGATTCCTCAGCGAGAACGCCGCCTTCGCGCGCGCCTGCGCCGAGGCCGGCATCGTGTTCGTCGGACCGCGACCCGACGTGCTCGACCTGTTCGGCGACAAGGCGCAGGCACGCGCGCTGGCGGACAAGCTCGGCGTGCCGACGATGCCCGGCACCAAGGGGCCGACCTCGTTGGAGGAAGTGACGGCCTTCCTCGCCGCGCAAGGACCGGGCGCCGGCGTCATGATCAAGGCCATCGCCGGCGGTGGCGGGCGCGGCATGCGCGCGGTTCACGACGCGGCGGAGATCGCCGACGCCTGGACGCGCTGCCAGGCCGAGGCGAAAGCCGCGTTCGGCAACGGCGATGTCTATGTCGAGCGGCTGATCGAACGGGCGCGTCACATCGAAATCCAGATCGTCGGCGATGGCGCCGGTACCGTCGCCCAGCTCGGCGAGCGCGAATGCACGCTGCAGCGCCAGAACCAGAAGATCGTCGAGATCGCGCCCAGCCCCAATCTGCCAGCGTCGCTGCGCGCGGCGATCGTCGAGGCTGCCGTACGGATGGCGACGTCGGTGAAGTACGGCAGCCTCGGCACCTTCGAGTTCCTGGTCGACGATGCCACGATGACTTCCGACAAGCCGGTGTGGTGCTTCATCGAGGCCAACCCGCGTTTGCAGGTCGAGCACACGGTCACCGAGGAAGTCTACGGCGTCGATCTGGTGCGCAGCCAGCTGCGGTTGGCGGCCGGCGAACCGATGGCCTCGCTCGGTGTCGCGGAGGCCTCGAAGGCCGGCCCGCGTGGCCACGCCATCCAGCTGCGCGTCAACATGGAGACCATGACCGCCGACGGTTCGGCACGCCCGGCCGGCGGCACGATCGCGGCCTACGACATGCCCTCGGGGCCCGGTATTCGCGTCGATGGCTTTGGCTACACCGGTTACCGCACCAATCCGAACTTCGATTCGCTGCTCGCCAAGGTGATCGTGCAGGGCGCCTCGATGACGGCGGCGACCGCGCGCGCGTCCCGCGCCCTGGCGGAATTCCGCATCGAGGGCGTGCCCACCAACATCGGCTTCCTCCAGGCGCTGCTGCGCCACCCCGACGTGGTGGCCGACCGCGTCCACACCCGCTTCATCGCCGAAAAGGCGGCCGAGCTGCTGGCCGCCACGCCTGTGCAACGCCTGTACTTCGACGCGCCTGCCGCGCCGGTGGCGGGACAACGCCAGGCCGGCATCAAGGTCGACGCGCGCGATCCGCTGGCCGTGCTCTCTTTCGGCGTCGCCGAACGCGAGGCACGCCTGGCCGGTGGCACCGAGGCGACGCTGCAAGCCAGTGCCGCCGACGGTCCGGATGGCTCGGTGCCGGTCAGGGCGCCGATGCAGGGCACCGTGGTCAGTGTCGGCGTGCGCGAGGGCGACAAGGTCGCGGCCGGCCAGGCGGTGCTGGTGATGGACGCCATGAAGATGCAGCACGAGATCCGCTCGCCGGTGCGCGGCATCGTGCGCCGCGTCGATGTCGGCGACGGCGACACCGTCTACGAGGACCACGCGCTGCTCTATGTCGAGGAGGCCGACGTCGAGGTCGCCGCCGCCGCCGCGGCCGCGGCGATCGATCTCGACGAAATCCGTCCCGATCTCGCCGAGCTGTTCGAGCGCCGCGCCATCGTGCTCGATCCGGCCCGCCCCGATTCGGTGGCACGCCGTCGCAAGACCAACCAGCGCACGACTCGCGAGAACATCGACGATTTGTGCGATGCCGACTCCTTCCTCGAATACGGCTCCTTCGTCGTGGCGGCGCGTCGCACCCGCATGCCGCTCGACGAGCTGATCCGCCGCACGCCCGCCGATGGCCTGATCACCGGCATCGGCACCGTCAATGCCGGCGTGTTCGGCCCCGACCGCGCCCGCACCGCCGTGCTCGGCTACGACTACACCGTGCTGGCCGGCACCCAGGGCAAGAAGAACCACTACAAGAAGGACCGGATGTTCGAGGTCGCCGAGCAGTACCGGCTGCCGCTGGTGTTCTTCACCGAGGGTGGTGGCGGGCGGCCCGGCGACACCGATTCGCAATCCGTGGCGGGCCTGAACACGCGCGCCTTCGGCCTGTTCGGCAAGCTGAGTGGGCTGGTGCCGCTGGTCGGCATCAATTCCGGCCGCTGCTTCGCGGGCAACGCCGCCTTGCTGGGCTGCTGCGACGTGGTGATCGCGACGGCGAATTCCTCCATCGGCATGGGTGGCCCCGCGATGATCGAGGGCGGCGGGCTCGGCGTCTTCTCGCCCGAGGAAGTCGGCCCGATGTCGGTCCAGGTCGCCAATGGCGTCGTCGACATCGCGGTCGAGGACGAAGCCGAGGCGGTGGCCGTGGCCAAACAATATCTGTCCTACTTCCAGGGGACACTGAAGGAGTGGAGCGCGCCGGACCAGCGCCTGCTGCGCCGCGCCATTCCGGAGAACCGCCTTCGCGTCTACGACGTGCGCGACGTGATCTCGACCATGGCCGACTCCGGCTCGGTGCTGGAAATCCGCCGCGCCTTCGGTCCCGGCATGGTGACGGCCTTCATTCGCGTCGAGGGCAAACCGGTCGGCATCGTCGCCAACAATCCGATGCATCTGGCGGGTGCCATCGACAGCGACGGTGCGGACAAGGCCGCCCGCTTCATGCAGCTGTGCGACGCCTTCGACATTCCGCTGCTGTTCCTGTGCGACACGCCGGGCATGATGGTGGGGCCGGAGATCGAGAAGACCGCCCTGGTGCGCCACTGCTCGCGTCTGTTCGTGACCGGCGCCAATCTCGGCGTGCCCTTCGCCACCATCGTGCTGCGCAAGGCCTACGGGCTCGGCGCCCAGGCGATGGCTGGCGGTTGCTTCCACTCGCCGAGCTTCACCGTGACGTGGCCAACTGGCGAGTTCGGCGGCATGGGCCTCGAAGGCGCGGTCAAGCTCGGCTTCCGCGACCAGCTCGCCGCCATCGCCGATCCGGCCGAGCGCAAGGCGCTCTACGACAGGATGGTGGCGGAGTCCTACGCCAAGGGCCGGGCGCTCAGCACCGCGACCTATTTCGAGATCGACGAGGTGATCGACCCGGCCGACACCCGCAAATGGGCACTGGGCGCGCTGGCGGGCTTCCCGCGCCGGCCGATCAACCCGCACAAGCGCCGGGCCAACATCGACGCCTGGTAGAAACGAAACGCGGCCTGGCTGTCGGCATCGGGTTTCCGTCGAGCAACCGTTTTCCGTTGACGGCGCTCGGCAAGCCGTGCTTCACTGCATATATTCACGGTCCCAATGACCAGCTCAAGGGAGATTCATATGCTCACACGCCGTTACGCCATCGGCAGCCTCGTGCTGGCAGCGCCGTTCATCGCAAACGCGGCGCTGGCGCAGTCGACGGAGTGTGCGGTCTTCACGCCGGACCGGCAGAAAGCCGTGACTCCGGACGAGGCGCTGGCGCGCCTGAAAGCCGGCAACGAGCGCTTCGTCGCCGGCAAGACCGTCAACTGCGACTTGCTGGCCCAGGTCAAGGCGACGGCTTCCTCGCAGGCGCCCTTCGCCACCATCGTCGGCTGCATCGATTCGCGGGTGCCGCCGGAGCTGGTGTTCGACCAGCGCATCGGCGACGTCTTCAGTGCGCGGATCGCCGGTAATTTCGTCAATACCGACATCATCGGCAGCCTGGAGTTCGCGACCAAGGTCGCGGGCGCGCGCGCCATCGTCGTGCTCGGGCATTCGGAATGCGGCGCCATCAAGGGCGCCGTCGACGACGTGCGGCTGGGCAACCTGACCGCCATGCTGGAGAACATCAAGCCGGCGGTGGCCGCCAACGCGAGCTATGCCGGCGACAAGACGTCGAAGAACAAGGCCTTCGTGCAGAAGGTCGCCGACAGCAACGTCGCGCTCGCCGTCGAGACCCTTCTCAAGCGCAGCGCGGTGCTCAAGGAACTGGTCGACGCCGGACAGCTCAAGATCGTGGGCGCCATGCACGACCTGTCGACCGGCAAGGTGACGTTCACGGGCTGACCCGTATCCTTCTGGGGCGCGGCGCAGGAGTGTCCGGCGAAAATCGTCAGCTGCCTGAGAGGCCTTGCGCGACAGAGTCAACGAACCCGGGGACGACCCGCGTTTGATCGCGAAAGTGCCCCTGTCGCAACGACTCTTCCTTCTCCCCGCCTCCGGGGGGAGAAGGAAGACCTCTGTGGCAGAGCGCCTTCTCGCCGTCGGAATGCGCTGTCGCCGGCCTGCGGACGAACGTCCCGACGCGAAACTCCGAAGGTCGGCGGCGATTTTCTCCGGACACTCGCGCGGGGCGGCGAGGCATAGGCGCTAGTTTAGCCACCTCGGCTTGGTTCAAACGTCCGTCCCCCGCTGGCGGGGGAAGGTGCCCCGAAGGGACGGATGGGGGTGCTTGTCGATGCCCGAGCGATGTCGCGAGCGTGGCAAAATCGTTGCGCCAATGGCACTCGACGTGAACGCGATGGAATT
>CAMDVZ010000280.1 GCA_945878895.1 Caenispirillum bisanense
CGCCGCCACTTCCGCGATGGTCGCGCCCGACGTGGCGCCGAGATCGGTGCAGGCCTTCACCGCCGAGGCGTTGAGATCGTAGACCATCACCGGGTGGTTGCTCTTCCTGATGATGTTGCGGCACATCGGCCCGCCCATGCTGCCGACACCGATAAACCCGACCTTCATGTTTCGCTCCCCGTTCGATTTCGCCATCGATGCGCCGCGGGCGACAACGCCGCGCCGGCCACCGCTGAGAAGCCGACCCTATCATTCCGGTCCGGTTCGGGAAGGGCGACGGTCGCGAGCCGGCGCATGGCTGGGCGACGCCGGGCGCCCGCTTGCATCCGTGGCCTCGCGCGACCAAACTCAACTCCCTCTATCCGGAGCATGCCGATGACGACCCAGGACTGGCTGCATTCTTCTGCTGATTCGCTGGCGGCGCTGATTCCCGACGGCGCGATGATCGCGGTGCCGGCGGACTATTCGGGCATCGCGATGGAATTGACGCGCGCCATGATCCGGCGCGGCGTGCGGGACCTGCATGTCGTCGGCGTGCCGATCACCGGCCTTCAGGGCGAGATGCTGATCGGCGCCGGCTGCGTGAAAACGGTCGAGACCTCGGGCGTCACGCTGGGCGAGTATGGAAGCGCCGGCCGCTTTCTCGACGCGCTGCGCAACGGGCGCATCCGAATCAAGGACGCGACCTGTCCGGCGATCCACGCCGCGTTGCAGGCGGGCCAGAAGGACATCCCGTTCATTCCCCTGCGCGGCATCATCGGCTCGGACCTGCTCGCCAACCGGCCCGACTGGAAGGTGGTCGACAATCCTTTCGCGCCGTCGGGCACGGAAGACCGGATCGTGCTGCTGCCGGCGATCCGCCCGGACGTCGCGGTCTTCCACGCCCCCTATGCCGACCTCGACGGCAACGTGTTCATCGGCCGCCGCCGCGAACTGGTGACCATAGCACAGGCGGCGAAGACCACGGTCGTGACCGTCGAGGAGGTCCGCGAGGACCTCGACCTCATGGCATCGGAGGAGACGGCCGCGGGCGCCTTGCCGGCGCTCTATGTCGGCGGTGTCGCCGTGGCGCCGCGCGGCGCCTGGCCGCTCAATCTCTGGGACGAGTACAAAGTCGACGAGGCCCACCTCAAATACTACAGCGAGCTGGCGCGCAGCGCCGAGGGTTTCCAGCGCTATCTCGGCGAGTTCGTGCATGCCCGCAAGGCGGCGGAGTAACGGCCCGTGTCGAGCGAATTCTCGCGGCAGGAACTGCTGATCTTCACGATCTCGAAACTGCTGGCGGGCGTTCGCCACGTCGCGGTAGGCGCCTCCTCGCCGATCCCCGGCGCCGGCGCCCTTCTCGCCCGCGCGCAGTCCCCGAAGCGGATGTTCGTGACGGTGCTCGGCAGCACGCGGCAGAACTTCATGACCAACGGCGGTGTCGAGCTGTTCGACATGGCCGCCCAGGGACGCGTCGACGCCTTCTTCCTCGGCGGCGGCCAGCTCGACGGCCAGGCCAACATCAACCTGATCGGCGCCGGCGGCGAATATCCGCAAACCGCGGTGCGCTGGCCCGGTGCCTTCGGCTCGGCCTATCTCTACTATCTCGTGCCGCGCGTGATCCTGTTCCGCGAGGAACACACCCGGCGCGTCATGGTGCCGAAAGTCGATTTCGTCGCCGCCCCCGGCCCGCGCGACGATGGGGTCTACCGTCCGGGTGGCCCGATCGGGCTGCTGACCAATCTGTGCTGGTTCTCCTTCGACAAGACCGCGCGACGGTTCCGTCTCGAGTCGGTCCACCCCGGCCGCACCGTCGAGGAAGTCCGCGACAACACCGGCTTCGATTTCGAGTGTCCCGACGGCGTGCCCGAGACCGCCTCGCCCGATCCGGCGACGCTGGCACTGGTACGCTCCCGCATCGCGCGCGAGATCGGCGAGACCTATCCCAGGTTCGTCAAACAGGTCTTTCCGGAAGCGGCCTGACCGCGCATCGCAGCCCTGCCACGGCTAGGCTCGCCGCGACACCCGCCGGCGTGGCAGGGTCCGCCGCCATGGATATCTCCTACATCGTCACGATCGTCGTCGCCTTCACGCTCGCGGGCATCGTCAAGGGCGTCGCCGGCATGGGTTTGCCGCCGACCGCCGTGGCGCTCGCGACATTGACCTTGCCGTTGCCGGACGCGCTGGCGCTGATGACGGTACCGACCCTGGTCACCAACGTCTGGCAAGCGGTTGTCGGCGGCCGGTTCCTCGAATTGCTGAAGCGCTTCTGGCCGCTTGGAGTCGCACTCGCGGCCGGCGTCCTGCTGTCGGCGCGCTTCCTGCCTGGCCTCGGCTCGCCCCGCGCTATTGGCTATCTCGGCGTGCTGCTGATCGTTTTCGCGATCACCGCGCTGACGGCGTGGCGGCCACGCGTACCGCGCGCCGCCGAGCCTTGGGCCAATCCGGTGTCGGGCTTCGTCAGCGGCCTGGTCGGCGGCGTCACCGGGATCGCCGCCTTCCCGTTCCTGCCCTACATGCAGTCGCTCGACCTGACCAAGGACCAGCTGGTCCAGGCGTTGGGCATCCTGTTCATCTTTTTCACCGCCGCCATCACGGTGGCGCTTGCCAGGGCAGGCGCCATCAACGAAACGAACATGCTCGGGGCCGCCATCGCGATGGCGCCGACGGCGTTCGGGATGTGGCTGGGCCAGAAGCTGCGCGGCGCGATCTCGCCGGAGATGTTCCGCAAGCTGTTCCTGGCGGTGATGCTCGGCCTCGGTCTGCACATGGCCCGCTCGCTGCTCTGACGCGGCCACCGCCGGCAGCCCATCGGGTCCACCGGCGGTCAACCTTCCGATGGCGCGACGCCGCCTGTGACAATTGCCACAGCCAACGAAGCCGATATCTGGTTGCCTGTCGAGCCGGACACGCGCGGCATGGAGGCGGTCATGAAAAAGGCTGGAAAGATGGACATCGACCTCGGCGACGCCGCCCAGGGGGAGAATCCGGAGCCCGACCACGCGGCGATCCGGAATCTCTCCGGCGTCGCCGACGGACGCGACCTGAACGGCCTGTTCCTGTGCGACGACGAGGGCACGATGGTCCGCTTCTTGCGCTACGGCGGCGGCGACGCGGTGCACGAACCGGCGAGCGACATCGCCCTGGCCGATCTGTTGTCGGCCGCCGGCTGGCCGGTGGATCGCGAGCAGCCGGGCGCCGACGCGCCGTTGCGGCGCGCGAAGGAGATGGATCTGGAGGGCCTGTCCTGCGACCGCGATCTCCGGCGCCTCTGGTTCACCGGCTCGCACACGCGCACCGCCCCGAAGAAGGACAAGTTCGCGCCGCCCGAGCTGCGCCCCAACCGGCTCGCCCTCGGATATGTCGTGACCTCGGGCGCCCCGCCGTGGCGAGCGCTCGCCTGCGTGGAATCGCGACACGCCGGCACGGCCGTCCTCGCCGTCCTCACAACCGGTATCCTCGCGCCCTATGCGAGGCTGGCGAGCAAGCGGAACGGTCCGGACATCGAGGGCATAGCCGCCTGCGGCGACACGATCTACCTGGGCCTGCGCGGACCGGTGATCGAGGAGTTCGCGGCGATCGTGCGGATCGACTTCGTGGCGTCCGCCGAAGCAACGAGCGCGGCGCCCCGCCGACTGGCGGTCGCCGGATCGCACGTGTTTCTCCTGTCGCTGGACGGCAAGGGCGTGCACGATCTCGCGTTCGACGGCGATCGTCTCCTGATCCTGACCGGTGCCATGGGCGACCGTCAGGACGGCGCGGCGTTGTGGGAATGGTCGCCGCCCGCGACCTCTCCGGCAAGCGGGCATTCGACCGTGCCTGGCGCCGACCTCCGCAAGCTCGACGCGTTCAAGGGCTCTCCCAAAGGTGACGCGCCGGAATGTTTCGACATCCTCGAATGGGATGGCAAACGACGTCTCCTGCTGGTGCGCGACAATCCGGACGACTCGCGCATCGAGGATGGGCGCGTCTACCGCGCCGAACTGTTCGAGGCGCCCTGACGTCGCGGCCGTGGACAGCCGCCGGACCGGCGGCTAAGGACGCCCATGTCCGATTCTCAACCACTCGTCGGTTTCGCCGTGACGATCTGCGGCATCCCCGATCTGCCGAAATTCGCCGACGTCGGGGTGAGCCACGTCTTGTCGCTGATCGACAGCGACCATCCCGTGCCCGACGCGCTGTCAACTTATGGCGACGTCGACCACGAACTTCTGCGGTTCGACGATGTCGTGGCGGAGTATCCGGGTTTCAGCGCCTGCACCCTGCGCGACATGGAGCGCGTGTTGTCTTTCGGCGAACGCATCCGGCGCGCCGGCGACAAGGCGACCCATGTCCTCGTCCATTGCCACGCCGGCATCTCGCGCTCCACGGCGTCGGCGGCTGTCCTGATGGCCCAGCACAATCCAGGCCGCGAGACCGAGGCGTTCCTGCGGATTCTCGACATGCGCCCGCACGCGTGGCCGAACACGCGTATCGTCGAGTTCGCCGACCGGCTTCTCGACCGCAGGGGCGCCCTGCTCGAGGGCCTGCTGGCCTATCGCCGCGAGCTGATCGCGCGCAAGCCGAACCTGCGGCAGATCGTGACCAACATCGGCCGCGGCCACGAGCTGCCCTGACCGGGCGGCCCGTGGCGCGACGCCGGACTACCGGCTGCCGACCAGCGGCAGCGCACCGAGATGGAAGCCAGCGTCCGATGTCAGAATCTCGCCGGTGACGTTGTTGGCGCTGGCGGTGAAGAACACGATGACTTCCGCCATGTGCTCGGGCGTGCCGGCCTGCTGCAGCGGCGAGGATTTCTCCTGGCCCGCCTTGGCCTTGGCGTAGTTGTCGGCACCCATGCCGCCTTGCAGCCAGCGCGTCTGGATGAAGCCCGGGCAAATCGTGTTGACGCGGATTTCCGGCGACAAGGATTTCGCCAGCGCCAGCGTCAGCGTGTTCAACGCGCCTTTCGAGCACATGTAGGGGATCGACGATCCCACCGCCATCAGACCCGCAATGCTCGACACGTTGACGACCGAGCCCTTGCGCTTGTCGCCGGCCTGCACTTGCTTGCGCATGATCGGCGCCACCGCGCGGGCCATCTGGTACGGACCCACGACGTTGACCTGGTAGATGCGCAGGAAATCCTCGGCCTGCACGAGGTCGAGATCGTCGCCGGAGCGGAAGATCGTGGTGCCGGCATTGTTCACCAGCGCGTCGACCCGGCCCCACTTGGCCATCGTGTCGGCCACCAGGCGCCGGCACTGGGCGTCGTCGCCGACATCGGCCTGCACGCAAATCGCCTCGACGCCCTTGGCCCTGATCTGGCTCGCCACGTCCTCGGCTTCGTCGCGGCTCTTGGTGTAGTTGACGGTGACGTTGCACCCGATGTCCGCGAGCATCAGCGCCGTCGCGGCGCCCACGCCGGTCGCCGACCCCGTGACGATCGCGGCTCTGCCCTTCATATCAAACATGCGTTCCTCCCGGCCCGTGGCCGTATATGATCGGGCCGCAGTGAACCATCGGCGCGCCGACGCTCCAAGCGCTTTCGGTCCGCTCGTGGCCAAGGATCGCGGCAGCCACCGCACGACGGACCGAACCGAATGCAACACCTCTCCGCCCAAGCCACCGGCGTGCCCGGCCTGTTTTCCCTGGCGGGCCGCGTCGCGCTCGTCACCGGCGCCTCGCGCGGGCTTGGGCGCGATTTCGCCCTCACGCTGGCGGCGGCGGGCGCCCACGTCGCATGCGCCGCCCGCACCTCGGCGGATATCGAGGCCGTCGTCGCCGAGATCGTAGCCGCCGGTGGACGCGCCGAGGCGGTGACCCTCGATATCGTCGACGAGACAGCCGTGGTCGCCACCGTGTCCGGCATCGTCTCCCGCCACGGCCGGCTCGACATTCTCGTCAACAACGCCGGTATCATCCATCGGCAGGCGGTGGTGGATACCGCGACCGCCGACTGGGCTCGGGTGCTCGACACCAATCTCACCGCACCGTTCCGGCTGGCGCGCGAGGCCGGCCGCCACATGATCGCGCAAGGCCACGGGCGGATCGTCAACGTGTCCTCCATTCTCGGCATTCTGGGTCGCGACACGGTCGCCTCCTACGTCGCCACCAAGCACGCCCTGATCGGCATGGTGAAGAACCTCGCCATTGAATTCGGACCGGCCGTCACCGCCAATTGCATCGCGCCCGGCTACATCCGCACCGAGTTCAACGTGCCGCTCCAGCAAAACGCCGGTTTCAGCGCGATGATCGAAAGCCGGACCGCCGCTCGCAGATGGGGCATGCCGGCGGATCTGCGCGGCACCCTGCTCCTGTTGACGTCGGACGCCGGCGCCTACATCACCGGCCAGACCATCGTCGTCGACGGAGGTCTCACCACCACGCTCTGACCCCTCCACCAAGGAGCAATCGATGCCGCGCCGACTCGTCTACATCGTCGCCCTGGCCGTGATCGCCTTCGGGGTCGCGATTTCAGCCGGCTGGATCAAGGACCCGACCGTTACGCCGTCGGCCGCCACGGCCACGCA
>CAMDVZ010000281.1 GCA_945878895.1 Caenispirillum bisanense
GCGGACCTACGAGAAGGGCATCCGCGTCAGCGATGTCCAGATGAAGACGCTCGACCTTCGCGGCGACGCCTTCCATCCGGAATGGAACTACGCCATCGTCCCGCGCAAGAGCGATAAATCGTAGCTGTTATCCTGGCGACTGTCCTTAGTCACGTGGATCTCTTTGCCGAAGGGCGTCGCGATGGATCTGGACGTGTGGTTCGCGATGATTTTAGGCCAAACCAATGGTGTCGCGCACATGCGAAGCCCTCCCATACGCAGGACAATAGATTACGCTGGCCTGTAAGCGATATCCACATGCAACAGGCGACCGGAGGAGGGCGTTTGCGTTGAATTGCAATGCCGCGCCGGCGGGAGAATCTCGCCGCTCGCTCAAGCCCCCGCGGACTGGATGCGGCGCTCGTCGACGCCGACCGAACGGGCGGCCTCGACGATGCTGGCCCAGGTGTCGTCGGGCAGCGGCACGCCCTCGGCTGTCCGTATGGCGCGGTTGCGGATTTCGGACTCGCCGGGAACCAGCACCTCGCCGCCGGGCGTGTCGGGCTTCGAGCTCTTCACGAAGTCGGTGTAGCGAGCGACCTCGCCGCCGAAGAAGCCGGCGGGATCGATGACCTTGGGGTCGATGTAGATCGAGAGGATGCCGTTGGAAAACTGCCGCCCAGGTCGAGTCGCTTCGTTGCCGGTGAGCGCGCCGCCGAGGATCTCGCACATGAAGGCAAGCCCCGAGCCCTTGTGGTCGCCGAACGCGCGGATCGCGCCGGTGCCCTGCCGATGATTGCGCGGCCCACTCGGCGTGTAGTCGCCGTAGAGCAGATGCGGGTCGCCGCTGACGGCGCCGTCGGGACCGACCAGGGCGTCGGCGGGGATTTTTTTGCCCCCCTGGCTCGCCACCAGCACCTTGCCCTCCGCCACGATCGAGGTCGCGAAGTCGAGCACCAGCGGCTCCATGCCGGGGCGGGGAATGCCGACGGCGTAGGGCGCGGTCGAGAAGCGGCGCTCGACGCCGCCATAGGGCGCGACGAGCACGCTGCCGGCGGCGTTGACGTAGTGGATCGAGACCAGTCCCTCGGCGGCGGCCATTTCGGCCCAGTCGCCGGTGCGTCCGGTGTGACCGGCGTTGCGCAGGGCGACGGCGGCAAGCCCCATCTTCTTGCACTTCTCGATGCCGATCCGCACCGCCTGTGGCGTGACGGTCTGGCCGAACCCGAACTTGCCGTCGACAACCGCCATGACAGGCGTGTCGACCAGGATCGCGATCTCGACATCGGGAACGGTCGTGCCTTCCCTGATGTTCTGGACGTAGCGGGGCACGCGCACGACACCGTGACTGTCGTGGCCGGTGAGATTGGATTCGACGAGGTAGCGGCCGATGCGCTCGCCTTCCGCCGCCGAGCATCCGGCCTTCGCGAAAATCTCGGCCACGAAGCCGCTCAGCGCGGCCGGTTTGATCACGATCATCGATCAGAACTCCAATTGTCTTGGTAACACACTGTAATGCTTCGTGAATTCAAGCCCGGTTGCGACCTCGGGACGCTTGCGGAACATTGGACCCGAAGGCTCCGCTGGGCTAGAGAACGACGACTTGCTCGAGGAACCCCGACATGACGGCCCGACAGGCACCCGACAATTATACCCTCGCGGATGGCCCGGGGCCGCACCCAGACCGGGCGCGCCGGATTCTGGCGGCTCACCCCGAGGTACGGAAGCAGTTCGAAGCCGACCGTTGGTCGGCGCTCTGGACGGTGCGGGTCATCGGGCTTCAACTCGGGATCGCCATCGCCCTTTCGGTGTGGGACGCGCCCTGGTGGGCGATCCTGGTCGCGGCCTATATCGTGGGTGCCTTCGCGAACCACGCCCTTTTCGTGCTGATCCACGACTACACGCACAACGCGGTCTGGAAGTCGTCGGACGCCAATCGGGCGTGGGGCATCGTCGCGAACATACCGATCATCTTCCCCTCGGCCATCGGCTTCCGCAACTTCCACCTGTTGCACCACAAGTTTCTCGGCGTCCCCGGATTGGACGCCGACGTGCCCAGCCAACGCGAGGCGCGGTGGGTGGGCAACAGCGCCTGGCGCAAGACGTTGTGGCTGGCGATGTTCTGGGCGGTGCAGGGAATCCTGAGGCCTCAGCAGGTCAAGAAGGCGCAGGCGATCATCGACGGATGGGTGGTCCTCAATGCCGTCGCGATGATCGCGGCGATGGCGCCGCTGGTCTGGTTCTGGGGCTGGACGCCGGTCGCCTACCTGTTCGCCTCGACGCTGTTCTCGCTCGGCGTCCATCCCGTGGGCGCCCGCTGGATCCAGGAGCACTACGTGTTCAGGGAAGGGCAGGAGACCTACTCCTACTACGGACCGCTCAACAAGGTGGCCTTCAACATGGGCTATCACAACGAGCACCACGACTTTCCCAACGTGCCGTGGTCGCGGCTGCCGGCGGTGCGCGCGACCGCCCCCGAATTCTACGACAACCTGTATCACCACAAATCCTGGACCGGACTGCTGCTGAAGATCATCTTCGACCGCTCCATCAGCCCGTTCCGGCGCATCGTGCGGCCGGTGCCCGACGGGATGAAAGCCGTGGTGGCCGGCGGCGCCGGTTGACGGAAGCGCCGGCCACCTACCCGGGGCTGGCTACTTCTTCTTTTTCGGCGCCAGGGTGTGCTGCTGCTGGGCGACGTAGCCGCGGTTCCAGGTCGGGCTGATAACGACCTCGTTGATGCAGACATGCGGTGGCAGGCAGGCGATGTAGCGGATCAGGTCGCCGCAATCTTCCGACTGCACCATCTTCGCGCGATCTTCCTTGCTGACCGGGATCGGCCGCTTGTCGAGGATCGGCGTGGCGACCTCGCCGGGGCAGAACACGCAGGACCGGATGCCGTTGACGCACTCCTCCATGTTGATGACGTGGCTCATGGCGACCACGCCGTGCTTGGCGGCGGAGTAGGCGGCACCGCTGAGTGAACTCGGCCACAGGCCGGCCCACGAGGCGGTGTGGATCATGACGCCGCCCTTGGTTCGACGCATCAGGGGAAGGGACGCGGTCACGCAGTAGAACGCGCTCGACAGGTTGCCGTGGATGACGGTGTCGGCGCTTTCGGGCGTGAGACGGCCCCAGTCGCGTTCGCCGATGTTGAGGCCCGCGTTGTTGACGAGGATGTCGAGGCGGCCGAAGCGCTTGTCGATGTCGGCGGCGATGCGCCCGACCACCGACGACTTCATCATGTCGCCGGGCTTCACGACAGCCTTGCCGCCGGCGGCCTTGATGGTCGCGGACGTCGCGTCGAGTGGCTCCTTGCGGCGGCCCGTCAGGACAACCGTCGCGCCTTCGCTCGCCAGCGCGATGGCGCCGGCCTGGCCGATGCCGCTACCCGCGCCCGTCACCCAGGCGATCTTTCCCTCGAGCGTTCCCATCGTGTCCTCCCGTGACCTCGAAAAAAGAGCGGCGCCCGGGAAGGGCGCCGCGCGAGAGACGCAGCCTGGCCGGCCGCGTCCTAGATGACCTTGCCGGTCGAATCGTCGATCAGGTGCATATTGGCGAGGTCGGCCGCCAGCTTCATCGGCTGGCCGTCGCGCGCACCGGCGTTGGGCGCCACGCGACCGCAAATCGGCGTGGCGCCGATGGTGAAGTACACCAGCGTCTCCATTCCCATCGGCTCGGTGACGTCGAGCGTGCGATCGAACGGGCGCTGATCGACCTCCATGTGCTGGCGGGTCTCGGTGATGTGCTCGGGCCGCAGGCCGAGCAGGATGGCGTTCTTGCCCACGCAGCCCTCGTAGCGCCCGGTGCGCGAGGCCGGAACGTCGAACGCGAGGTTGTCGGCGAGCACCACTTTCAGGGCGCCGCCGTTCCTCTCCACCTTGCAGGGAATGAAGTTCATCGCCGGCGAGCCGATGAAACCGGCCACGAACTTCGTGGTCGGCCGGTGGTAGAGCTCGTCGGGCGTGCCGACCTGTTCGATCACGCCGTTGCTCATGACGACGACACGGTCGGCCAGCGTCATCGCTTCGACCTGGTCGTGCGTGACGTAGACGGTCGTCGTGCGCACCTTCTGGTGAACCTTCTTGATCTCCGTGCGCATCTGAACGCGCAGCTTGGCATCGAGGTTCGACAGCGGCTCGTCGAACAGGAACACCTTGGGGTCGCGCACGATGGCGCGGCCCATGGCCACGCGCTGGCGCTGGCCGCCCGAGAGCTGCTTCGGTTTGCGCTCGAGCAGGTCGGTAATGTCGAGAATCTGGGCGGCCTGCTTGACGCGGGTGTCGATGATCGACTTTGCCGTGCCCTTCAGCTTGAGGCCGAAGGACATGTTCTCGTAGACGTTCATGTGCGGATAGAGCGCGTAGTTCTGGAACACCATCGCGATGTCGCGGTCCTTCGGCGGCACGTCGTTGACCACGCGGCCACCGATGGCGATCTGCCCCTCGCTGATCTCTTCCAGGCCCGCGATCATCCGCAAGGTCGTGCTCTTGCCGCAGCCCGACGGGCCGACCAGCACGATGAATTCCTTGTCGGCGATTTCCAGATCGATGCCGCGAACCGCGAGAACCTCGTCGTAGCGCTTCACTACCTTGCGCAAGGTTACCTGAGCCATCGTCCGGTCATCCCTTCGTCGCGCCGGCCGTGAGGCCCGCGATGTAATAATCCATCAGGAAGGCATAGATGACGAGCGGCGGCGCCGCGCCCAGCAGCGCGCCGGTCATGATCTGGCCCCAGTTGAACACGTCGCCCTTGATCAGGGTGGTGACGATGCCGACGGGCAGCACCAGCTGGTCGGTCGACGTGGTGAAGGCGAGCGGATAGAGGAACTGCGCCCACGACACCGTGAAGGCGAAGATGGTGGCGGCGATGATGCCGGGCAGGGCGACGGGGATGAAAATCTTGGTCAGTGTCTGCGTCCAGGTCGCGCCGTCGATCAGCGCTGCCTCGTCGAGTTCCTTCGGTATGCTCGCGAAATACCCGATCATGATCCAGGTACAGAACGGCACCGTCAGCGTCGGGTAGAGGATGATCATCGTCCACCAGTGGTTCATCAGCTCGATGTCGAACCACTCGCGCACGTACGCGAACATCTTGAACAGCGGAATGAACAGCAGGGTCTCGGGGATCAGATAGGTCAGAAACACCCCGGTCGCGAGCGTGGCGGAGCCCCAGAACTTCATCCGCGCCAGGGCGAAAGCCGCCACCACGCTGATCAGCATCGTGATGATCACGACGCAGATCGAAACCAGGGCGGAGTTGCGGAAGAACGTGAGGTACTGGTTCTGCGTCAACAGCTCGATGTAGTTGTCGAGGGTCGGTTTGTAGACCCACCACGGATTGCTCGCCGCCGAAATCTCCGCGCTGGTCTTCACCGAGGTGATCAGCATGTAGATCGGCGGCATCAGGAAGAAGATCGCGAACAAGGTGAGGAAGAAGTACGACCAGCGCAGGGCCCATTTGCGGTCCCGGCTCATGCTGCCGTATCTGGAGGGCGGACTTGCGGCTTCGACCGCGGGCGTTGCGACGGACATCAGGCTTCGTTCCCCCGGCTGTTGATATCGCGCAGGATGAAGATAGCGGCGACCGCCAGGATCGGCACCATGAACAGCGACACGCTGGCTCCGAGCGGAATGTCGCCGCCCTCGATGCCGACCTTGAACGACCAGGTTCCGAAAATGTGGGTCGTGTTGAGCGGACCGCCGGCCGTCAGCACGCGCACGATGTCGAAATTCGCGAACGTCACGATCAGGGAGAACAGCGCGGTGATGGCGATGATGTTGCGCATCATCGGCAAGGTCACGTACCAGATGCGTTGCCACCAGGTCGCGCCGTCGATCGCGGCGGCCTCGTAGAGCTGGTCCGGCACCGACTTCAGCGCGGCCAGATACATGATCATGAAGAATGGCGCGCCCACCCAGACGTTGACCAGAATGATCGAGAAGCGCGCCCAGTCGGTCTCGCCGATCCACGGGATGCGACCGACGCCGAGCGGTTCGAGCAGCCAGTTGATCGCGCTATAGGACGGGTCGAACAGCCACAGCCAGGCCAGCGTGCTCATGGCAGGCGGAATGACCCAGGGCACCAGCAGCATGCCGCGCCACTTGCGCTGGCCCTTGGCCGGAATGTTGTGGACGAAGTGCGCGACGACGAAGCCGATCAGCGCCTTGAAGATCACGGCAGTAATCGCGAACACGCAGGATTGCCAGACGACCATCCAGAACGTGTCGCGGCCGAACAGGAACTCGAAATTCCCGAAGCCGACGAAGCGGGTCATGCCCTTGTTGAGCGTCGACAGGTAAACCGCGTAGCCGGCGGGGTAGGCAACCAGCACGAAGATCAGGAGCATCAGCGGCAGGGCCATCAGGAAAGCGATGGTCGATTTGCGCTGCATCAGCTTGTTCAGGCTGCTGCGACTGTCGCCGGTCAGCAGGGCGGGTTCGGCTGCGGTGATG
>CAMDVZ010000282.1 GCA_945878895.1 Caenispirillum bisanense
GGACCTTTGCGCGGCGCCGCGAAAGAGGAAAGGTCCCTCGCCGTGCCCGGGATGACGGAGATACGGGCGGACAGACTCGGGTAAAGAATACCCCCTACGCCGCCTCGAACTTGCCAAAGTCCCAGTCCTTGCCGGGCGCGGCGGCGAGCAACGCCTTCGTGTAGGCGTGCCGGGGACGCAGGAAGACGTCGGCGACCGGCCCGTACTCGACCACCTTGCCGCGCTCCATCACGGCGACGTCGTCGCAGACCTGGGCCGCCACGCGCAGATCGTGGGTGATGAAGAGGACCGCGAGATTGAGGCGCTCGCGGATCTCGTCGAACAGCTTCAGCACCTGGGCCTGCACCGACACGTCGAGCGCCGACACCGCCTCGTCGGCGATCAGCACCTCGGGCTCCATGGCGAGCGCGCGCGCGATGCAGATGCGCTGGCGCTGGCCGCCGGAGAACTGGTGCGGATAGCGGTCGAGCGAGTCGGGATCGAGCCGCACCGTCTCCATCAGCTGGCGGGCGCGCGCCAGCGCCTCGCGGTGGCCCATGCCGAAATTCATCGGTCCCTCGACGATCGATTCGCCGACGGTACGCCTCGGGTTGAGCGAGCGGTAGGGATCCTGGAACACGATCTGGATGCGGCGGCGGTGCTGGCGCAGCATGCGCTGGGGCATCGAGGCGACGTCGTCCTCGCCGAGGCGAATGCGGCCGGAGGTCGGATCGATCAGCCGCGCGATGCAGCGCGCCACGGTCGACTTGCCCGACCCCGATTCACCGACGATACCCAGCGCCTCGCCCTGCTTGAGCGAAATGTCGACGTCGTCGGCGGCCTTTACCGGGCGGCCCTTGGTGAACAGGCTGCCGCCGCCGTAGATTTTCACCAGCTTGTCGGTGCGCAGGACCAGTTTGGAGGATGCCTTCCGGACCCGGTCGGCGGGATGCATGCTTGGCACAGAGGAAATCAGCATGCGCGAATAGGGGTGCACGGGCTTCGACAGCAGCTCGCGCGTCGTGCCCATCTCGACCAGCTCGCCCAGCCGCAACACCGCCACGCGATGGGCGATCTCCGACACGACGCCGAAATCGTGGGTGATGAAGAGCACGCCGGTGCCCTTCTCCTTCTGGATATCCTTGATCAGCTCGAGGATCTGCGCCTGCGTGGTCACGTCGAGCGCGGTGGTCGGCTCGTCGGCGATCAGCAGCACCGGTTCCAGGATCAGCGCCATGGCGATCATCACGCGCTGGCGCTGGCCGCCCGAGAGCTGGTGCGGATAGGAGGCGTACATGCGCGGCGGGTCGGGCATGCTGACGCGCTCGAAGATCTGGACGATCCGCGCCTTGCGGGTGGCCGGGTCGAGGTCGGTGTGGGTGCGCAGCACCTCGTCGATCTGGTCGCCGCAGGTCATGACGGGATTGAGCGCCGTCATCGGCTCCTGGAAGATCATCGACATGCGCACGCAGCGCAGCTGGCGCAGGCGCGCCTCGCTGGCGTTGGCGATGTTCTCGCCTTCCAGCCATACCTCGCCGCCGGCATAGGGCAACGCCTTGGGCAGCAGGCCCATCACGGCCTGCGCGATCACCGACTTGCCCGAGCCGGACTCGCCGACCAGGCAGACGATCTCGCCGGGGTTCACGGTGAAACTCACCCGCTCGACCGCGTGCGGCCGGTCGCCGCCCTTGGGCAACGCGATGGCGAGATTCCTGACTTCGAGGACGGGCCGAACGCTACCGGACATATTCGTCAGACCCGCTTGCTCATTTTGGGATCGAGGGTGTCGCGCAACCCGTCGCCCAGCATGTTGACCGCCAGCACGGTGACGGCGAGGAAGATCGCCGGACACCAGATGTTGTGCGGGAAGACGCGGAAGAACTGGCGTCCCTCCGCCATGATGTTGCCCCAGGTCGGCGTGTCGGTGGGAATGCCGATGCCGAGGAAGCTCAACGTCGCTTCCGCCAGGATCGCCGAGGCGCAGATGAACGTGCCCTGCACGATGACCGGTGCCACCGTGTTGGGCAGGATGTGGCGCCACAGGATCAGCGGCAGCGGCGTGCCGACCGAGACCGCGGCCTCGACATAGGGCTCCTCGCGGATCGACAGCACCACCGAGCGCACCAGACGCACCACGCGCGGAATCTCGGGCACCACGATGGCGAAGATGACGGTACCGAGGCCGGCCCGGAACAGCGACACCAGGCCGATCGCGAGCAGGATGCCGGGGATCGCCATCAGGCCGTCCATGATCCGCATCACGATGCCGTCGAGCCAGCGTATGTAGCCCGACACCAGGCCGATGAAGACGCCGACCACGATGCTGATGGTCGCCACGGTGACGCCCACGATCAGCGACACGCGCGCGCCATAGATCACGCGGCTGTATACGTCGCGCCCGAGGCTGTCGGTGCCCATGATCACGGTGCGCTTGAACGTGGAGCCGTCGTCGGCCTTGACGGTGATCTCCATGCCGGGCTTGCGGTTGCGCGTGGTGGGATCGATCTGGGTCGGGCTGACGGTCCCCAGCAAGGGCGCCAGCAGGCCGATCAGGATCATGACGGCCATGATGGCGCCACCGATGGCGACGCTGGGCTGGCGGATCAGCCGTACCCAGATGCTCGGACGGACGACGGCGGCGGCGCGCGCGGCGGCCGCGTCGACTTCGTTGTCGAGGGCGATGCTCAATACCGGATCCTCGGGTCGAAAAAGCTGTAGGCGATGTCGATCAGCAGATTGATCAGCACGTAGACGAAGCTGAACATCAGGATCACGACCTGGATGATCGGGAAGTCGCGCGCCAGCACCGCGTCGACGGTCAGGCGGCCGATGCCGGGGATGTTGTAGACGCTCTCCGTCACCACCACGCCGCCGATCAGCAGCGCGATGCCGATGCCGATCACCGTGATGATCGGCACCGCGGCGTTGCGCAACGCGTGGCGCAACAACACGACGCGGGCCGGCAGGCCCTTGGCGCGGGCGGTCCGGATATAGTCCTCGCCCAGCGTTTCGATCACGCTGGCGCGCGTGATGCGCGAGATCAGCGCGATGTAGATCACCGACAGGGTGATGCTGGGCAGGATCAGGCGGGTGATGAACTCGCCGAAGCCTTCCTCGATGCGCCGGAAGCCCTGCACCGGCAACCAGCCGAGCTGGATGGCGAAGATGTAGATCAGCAGATAGCCGACCACGAACGCAGGCACCGAGAAGCCAAGCACCGAGAAGCCCATCACGATCCGGTCGGTCCAGCTGCCCTGGCGGGCCGCGGCCAGCACGCCCAGCGGCACCGCGATCAGCACCGCGAGAACCAGCGTGCACAGCGCCAGCGACAGGGTTGGCTGGATGCGCTGGGCGATCAGCTCCGCCACCGTCTTCTTGAAGAAGAACGACTCGCCGAAATCGCCCGCGAAAGCCTTGCTGACCCAGATGTAGAACTGGGTCCAGATCGGCTCGTCGAGGCCCAGCTTGGCGCGGATGGCGTCGACCTGATCGGAGGTCGCGTTGTCGCCCGCGATGACGGCGGCCGGATCGCCCGGCGTCAGTCGCAGCAGCATGAAGACGAACACCGCCACGAAGATCAGGACGGGGATCGTCGAGAGCAGGCGGCGGGAGATGAAGACCAGCATGTGCGGTTGACCACCGAGGCGGACGGCGGGACGGGCGCGAAGGCCCGTCCCCGTTCGCTCAGCCCTTCTTTTCGATGTTCCAGAACACCGGCACCGGCGCTTCGAGCCAGCCGCTGATGTTGGTGCGACGGGCGCCAGGTCCATACCACTGGCCGATCCAGCCATACTGCGCCGTCTCAAGCGCCCGCAGCTGGACCTTCTCGGCGAGATCCTTTTGCTTGGCCAAGTCGGTCTCCTTCGAGAACGCCGCGCGAAGCTTCTCCATCTCCGGGTCCGTCGGCCAGCCGAACCAGCCCTTGTCGCCGTCGGCCACCATGTAGGACGTGGCGATCGGGTTGAGCACGTCGGCGGAGACCGAATAGGTATGCAGGATGTTCCAGCCGCCCTTGTCCGCCGGATCCTTCTTGGTGCGCCGCGAGACCAGCGTCTGCCAGTCCATCGACTGCATGTCGACCTTGAAGCCACCCTTCTCGAGCAGGGCCTTGGTCACCGGCGCGGTGTTGGTCAGGATCGGCAGCGTCGTGGACTGCATCAGAACGACGGGCGTGCCGTCGTAGCCGGCTTCCTTGAGCAGTTCCTTGGAACGTTCGAAGTTCGACTTCAGCAGGAAATCGCTGCCCTTGTCGGTCGCGAACGGCGTGCCACAGATGAACGCGGCGCCACAGACCTTGTAGTACGCGGGATCACCCACGGTCGCTTTCAGATAGTCCTCCTGGTTGATGGCATACAGCGCGGCCAGGCGGATCTTCGGATTGTCGAACGGCTTCACGACGTGGTTGAAACGGATGATGAACTGGTGGCCCAGCGGGTTCCAGTCCTGCAACACGATGTTTTTGTCGGCCTTCAGCGTCGGCAACAGATCGTGCGGCGGCGCCTCGACGATGTCGATTTCGCCCGCGAGCAACGCGTTGGCCTGCGTCTGAACGTCGGGCATCTCGACGAGTTCGACCTTGTCCAGCTTGACGACCTTGCCGCCGGCCAGACCCGACGGCGGCTCGGCGCGCGGCTTATACTTGGGGTTCTTGAGATAGACGTGCTTCTCGCCGGGCTTGGAGTCCCTGGTCTGGTAGATGAAGGGACCCGACCCGATGTAGTCCTTGATCTGTTCCATCGCGTTGGTGTCCGCGACGCGCTTGGGCATCATGAACGGAACCTGCGACGACGGCTTGCCCAGCGAATCCAGCACCAGCCCGTAGGGCTCCTTGAGCACCATCTGGAAGGTCTTGGCGTCGACCGCCTTGAGCTCCTTCACGAAGTCCCACAGCTTGAGCCCCATCGCGTCGCGCTTGGCCCAACGGTTAAGCGATGCGATGCAGTCCTCGCTCGTTACGGGGGCGCCGTCGTGCCACTCGAGTCCGTCGCGGAGCGTGAAGGTGTAGGTCAGCTTGTCCGCGCTGATGTCGTACTTGTCGACCATCTGCGGCTTGACCGCGTACTTCGCGTCGGCGGAAAACAGCGTGTCGTAGATCAGATAGCCGTGGTTGCGGGTGACATAGGCCGTCGTCCAGATCGGATCGAGCACCGTGAGGTTGCCGTGCTGGACCACGCGCAGCGTGCCCTGCGCCATCGCCGTGGCGGGCAATACCGCAGCCAGTGCCGCCACCGCCACGCCGGCCATCAACGTCCTGCGAATCACCGTCATCTCGCTTCTCCCCGTTTTTCGCGCCGGCCTTCCGCCGTTTGCCGCCCTGTCCATCGGGCGATGCACGGATCGTGCCGTGCATCGCCCGATGGAGGCGGGACGGCGGCTTTCGCCCGCCGTCCCGCGCCCGCCGCTACTTTTTCGTGATGTTCCAGAACACCGTCACCGGCGCGACGAGCGCGCCTTCGATGTTCGTGCGCAAGGCGAAGGGCTGGTACCACTGGCCCAGATGCACGTGGGTCGGATACTCGGCCCAGCGCTTCTGCAGCGCCTCGACGATCGCCTTCTGCTTGGCGGCGTCGGTTTCGCGGGCGAACTGGTCGCGCAGCTTCTCGATCTGCTCGTCGCAGGGCCACCCGAACATCGCCTTGTCGCACGACGAGTTGAAGTAGCCCGCCATCACCGGATTGAGGATGTCGGCGGCGACCCACGAGGTCAGGAAGGCGCTCCAGCCGCCCTTGTCGGCCGGGTCCTTCTTGGTGCGGCGCGCGACCAGCGTCTGCCAGTCCATCGACTGCATGTCGACCTTGAAGCCGGCCTTCTCGAGCTGCGCCTTCGCCACCGGGGCGAGGTTGGTCAGCACCTGGAGGTCGGTCGACTGCATCAGCACGACGGGGGTTCCGTCGTAGCCCGCCTCCTTGAGCAGCGCCGCGGCCTTGGCGCTGTCGCCGTTGAGCGCGTTCTCCATGCCGACCTCGGTCGCCAGCGGCGTGCCGCAGACGAACATAGCCTTGCAGACCTTGAACCACTGCGGATCGCCGATCACGGCCTGCAGGTAGGACTCCTGGCTCATCGCGATCACGGCGGCCTGGCGGATCTTCGGATTGTCGAACGGCTTGGTCAGGACGTTGAAGCGGAACGTGTACTGGTTGCCGGTCGGGTTGCTGCTGAACAACCGGATCGACTTCTCCTTGGCGAGGACCGGCAACAGATCGTGGCCGGGCGACTCGATCATGTCGACCTCGCCGTTGATGATCGCGTTCATCTGGGTCTGCACGTCGGCGATCCAGATCCATTCGACCCGGTCGAGCTTGACGACCTTGCCGCCGGCGAGGCCCGAGGCGGGCTCGCTACGCGGTTTGTACTTGGCGTTCTTGACGTAGACGACCTTCTCGCCGGGCTTCCATTCGTCGGCCTTGAACAGGAACGGGCCGGAG
>CAMDVZ010000283.1 GCA_945878895.1 Caenispirillum bisanense
CGCCTTCCGGGGGCTCCAGTGCGCCCTCTTCGCCATGCCCCGCCGTCCCACCCGCGCCGCTCGCGCCAGCGCCAGAAAGCGTCTCGCCGAGGCACCGCGACGACGACGATCACAGGCCAAAATCGCCCAAACCGCCTTATCCTAGCGCCGATGGGGGGGGGGAGCTGGACGCCCTCGGCCGTCTTCATTGGTTTCATTGAGGACGTCGGCCTGCCGGAGCCCGATTCCGTCCGACGCCTGGTCACGCCAGCGAGCGATACAGGGCGTAGACGCCCATCAGGAGCAGGGCGATGTATACCGCCGTGCGGAATTGTTCGACGGACAGCTTCCGCCGGATATTCTGGCCGATCCACATGCCGGCCATGGCGGGCGCGATCACCCCCAGCGACAGGGTGGCGCGCGGCAGGTCGAGCACGCCGACGGCGGCAAGGCTGAGCGTCAGGGTCAGCGAGGTGGCGCACAGCACGATGCCGAGGCCCTGGACCAGCTCGTCGGGCTTGAGTTCGATCGCCTGCAGCCAGGGCATCAGCGGCACGATGGGCACGCCGATGATGCCGGCGACGAAACCGGAGACGGCGCCGATCACCGGCGTCAGGAGCGGTTCGCGATCGCCCGGCACCCGGGGGCGGAAGCGCGCCAGGCCCATCGCGCCATAGGCGATCAACACGAGCGCCAGCACCGTCATCGCCCACGCCGGCCCCTTGCGGCCGAGAAACCACACCGTCAGCGACAGCGTCGCCACCAGCGGCAGGATCAGCGGCAAAAAGCGCCGCAGAAGCACCAGAAACCGGCCGCCGACCGAGGCCTGCCAGATGTTGGTGACGAAGGCCGGCAAGGCGATCATCGCCATGGCCTCGGGGATCGGCTGGCCGAGGCTGAGGATGGCGATGGCGATGGTCGGCAGCCCCAGGCCGGCGACGCCCTTCACGGTGCCCGCGAAGAGAAAAACCGCCATGCCGAAGGCTATTTCCCCGATTCCCATCGCGTGTCGCCCTCTCAGCGCAACCAGGCGACGAGCGCCGCCGCCAGGGCCGCCGCCACCACCACCCCGCTCCAGCCCGGACGCGGCAACCCGAAACCGCCCGGCGCAGCAGGCGGCGGCTGCACCCGCTCGTGCTCGACCCGACGTCGCTCGCGCTCGGCCATCTGCTCGAGCGTGTCGATCAGCAACGGCAACCGCCGGGCGGCGTCGAGCGTGTCGCCGAGCAGCCGCTCGACGCGCGCCCGCGGCCCGAAATGCTGGATCATCCAGTCCTCGATCAGCGGCCGCGCCAGTTCCCAGATATTGACGCTGGCGTTGAGCTTGGTACCCATCCCCTCGGCCATCAACATTGTCTTCTGGAGCAGCAGCAGCTGCGGCTGCACGCTCATCTCGAACTGCTCGGTGACCCGCAGCAGCTGCGCCAGCAACCGCGCGATCGAGATCTGGCTCGACGGCTTGCCGAAAATCGGCTCGCCGACCGACCGGCAGGCCTGGGCAAACACCTCGACCGACTTGTCGGGCCGGATGTAGCCGGCCCGGAACTGCACCTCGGCGACGGCTCGATAGTCGCGCCGCAGGAAGGCGATCAGCAGTTCGGCGAGGTAGCCCCGGGTGGCGGTGTCGACGCGGCCCATGATGCCGAAATCGACCGGCACGATGCGGCCCTCGGCGTCGACGAAGGCGTTGCCGCCGTGCATGTCGCCGTGGAAGAAGCCGTCGCGGAACACCTGGTAGAAGAAGGCCTCCGCGCTTTTGCGCAGCACCGCGTCGAGATCGTGACCTGCCGCCGCGAGCCGCTCGCGGTCGCCGATCGGAATGCCCTCGATGCGTTCCATCGTCAGCACCCGGCGCGCCGTCAGGTCCCACCAGATTTTCGGTGCCCGGTAGTCAGGATTGTCGGCGAAATTGGCGCCCAGCTCCTCGGCCGCCGCCGCCTCCATCCGCAGGTCCATCTCGACCCGCGTTACTTCCGCGAAGGCGCGCACCGATTCGACCGGCTTGAGGCGCCGGAACACGGGGCGCGCCCGCTCGACCAGGTTGGCCAGCCAGTAGAACAGGTCCATGTCGCGCGCGAAGGCGGCCTCGATGCCTGGCCGCAATATCTTCACCGCCACGTTCTCGCCCGCCAGCGTGCGCGCGAAATGGACCTGAGCGATGGAAGCAGCGGCGATCGGCACGTCGTCGAAGGACTCGAACAGCGCCTCGACCGGCTGACCGAGTTCGGTCTCGATGGTGCGGCGCGCCTGGGCCGCCGAATAGGGCGGCATGTGGTCGACCAGGCGGCCAAGATCGTCGGCGACGCGTTCGCTCAGCAGGTCCGCCCGGGTCGACAACGCCTGGCCGAATTTCACGAAACTCGGTCCCATCGCCGACAGGGCCGCCGTCAGCCGTTGACCCGGCCGCCGGTCGTCGTTGCGACGCCGGACCAGCCGCGCCATCGCCACCATCCCCGGCGCGATGCCCAGCGTCTCGAGCGGAAACAGCGCGTCGTGCCGGGCGAGAATGAACGCCAGCCGCGCCAGGCGCAGCGTGTTGCGGACGGAGCGGATCATGGCACGCGGCGCTCCGCCTAGATCCGCCAGCCGCCGTGCAGCGCCACGATGCCGCCGGTCATGTCGCGCCAGCCCGCGCGCGCGAACCCGGCCTCCGTCATCATCGCCGCCAGCTCGTCCTGCGGCGGATGCCGGCGGATGCTTTCGTGGAGGTAACGATAGGACTCGCGGTCGCCGGCGACCAGACCGCCGAGCGCCGGCAGCGCGATGGCGGAGTAGCGCTCGTAGAGAGCGCCCAGCAACGGCACGCTCACGCGGCTGAATTCGAGACACAGGAAGCGGCCGCCGGGTCTGAGGACTCTGTGGGCGTCGCGCAAGGCCTTGTCGATCCGGGTGACGTTGCGCAGACCGAAAGCGATCGTGTAGGCGTCGAACGAGCGATCGGGAAACGGCAACGCCTCGGCATCGCCGGTAACCCAGGTCACGCCCCGCAGGATACCGCGGTCGACCGCCCGGTCGCGGCCAACGTCGAGCATGCTGTGGTTGATGTCGCAGGCCACGATGTCGGCGGCGTCTCCGAGTCGGTCGGCGATCCGGAAGGCGATGTCGCCGGTGCCGCCCGCCACGTCGACGATCCGCATGCCAGCGCGTGGCGCCAGCGCGTCGACCATCGCATCCTTCCACAGCCGGTGAACGCCGAGCGACAGGAGGTCGTTCATGCGGTCGTAACTGGCCGCGACGCTGTCGAAGACCTGCCGCACCATGCCCGCCTTGGCGTCGGCCGGCACGTCGCGGAAGCCGAAAGAGGCGGTGGCGGGCCCGTCGGGCCGCCCGCCGGTCGGATCGGAGGACGTCATCCGTCCCCTATAGAACGGTGCCGCCCGCCGCGCCATGTCGGGCGATGTCGCGCCTATCGCGGCACCGCGCGCAGATCGAGGATCAGCGGCCGGTGATCGGAGCCGATGTTCGGACCCAGGCGACGCTCGACGATCCGCAGGCCCGGACCGACCAGCGCGTGGTCGATCGGCAGACCGATGCCGGGAACGATCGAGAACCAGGTCGGCAGCGGCACGCGGGGCTTCTCGGCCGGCATCGTCGCGCTGTCGCCAAGGCCGGACGTCGCCAGCACGTCGCGGAAGCTGGCCGACCATGGCGTGACGTTGAGGTCGCCGACCAGCACGACCCGGTCGCCGTTGGCGACATGGATGGCGGCGCGGCGGGCGCCTTCCTGGAGCAACTGGTCGCGATGGACAGGCGGCTGGCCGACGAACCCCAGCGGCAGGCGTGGCCGCACCGCGTGCCGGGCGACGATCGTGGTGCAGCGGTCGTCGGGCCGCGCCGGGCCGTCGCAAAATCGTGCGGTGACGAAGGCGTACCCATAGCCATGCGGGAACTCGACACTCCAGCTGCGCGGGGTCCAGCGCGACAGCAGCATGACGTCGAACGCCGAGGAGCGCGGAAATGGCGTCCGGAACGGATAGTCCGTTTTGGCCATCTCGATGGCGCGCACCTGGTTGCCCGACAGCTCGGTGAAAATCGCGATGTCGGGCCGCAGCTCCAGCACGCGCGTCACCGACTCGCCGCCGGTGCTCCAGTTCTGCACGTTGGCCCACGTCACGCGCATCGGCGCGGACGCGTCGGCCGGGGGCGACGCGAGGTCGGTCGGCGGCAGCAGATAGGGGCCCGCGCGCAGCGTCAGCACGACCGTGACCGCCAGCATCGCCATGGTCGCCGCCCGCAGGTGCAGGATGGCGGTCAACGTGCCGAGCCCGAGCGCCGCGACCAGCAGCGCGGGCACGAAGTGGCTGTACATCTCCACCGCCGGCCAGTTGCCGCCGGCAAGGGCGAGACCAGCGGCGAGCACCACGCCGATGGCCAGGATTCCGGCGACGATCCGCGCCCGTTCAACGCGGCTCGACCGCATCCATCTGCTCCAGCACGTTACCGCGGGCACGATAGCGCTTTCCCCGTCGCTTGGCATGACGGCATATCGGACTCCCGTCCGCCGCGAGACATCCATGCCCGAACTGCCCGAAGTCGAAACCGTCCGGCGCGGCTTGATTCCCCGCCTCGAAGGCCGCCGCGTGACCCGCCTGATCCAGCGCCGCGCCTACCTGCGCGTGGCGTTGCCCGACGATTTCGCCGCCCGGGTCGAGGGCCGCCGGATCGACGCGCTCGACAGGCGCGCCAAATACCTGCTGCTGCGGCTCGACGACGGCCAGACCCTGGTGATCCATCTCGGCATGTCGGGCCGCATGACCCTCGTGCCTTCGCGGGAGGCCAATTCGCGGCCCTTCGAGACCCACGACCACGTCGTGATCGAGGTCGACGACGGCTGGCAGGTGCGCTTCAACGACGCCCGCCGTTTCGGCCTGATGCTGCTGCTGCCGACCGCCGCGGTGGAGACCCACAAATTGTTCCGCCATCTCGGTCCGGAGCCGCTGGAGGCGGCGTTCGACGCCACGTCCTTCGCCGCCCGGCTGGCGGGCAAGCGTACCCCGATCAAGAGCGCGCTGCTCGACCAGACGGTGCTGGTCGGGGTCGGCAACATCTATGCCTGCGAGGCGCTGCACATCGCCGGCATCTCGCCCCGCCGCATCGCGAGCACGATCAGGGGCGAGCGCGCCGCGCGCCTGCTGGACGCCATCAAGACGGTGCTGGAACGCTCGATCCTCGATGGTGGCTCCACCTTGCGCGACCATGCGCAGCCCGACGGCGAGCTGGGCTATTTCCAGACCCGCTTCGCCGTCTACGACAAGGAAGGCCAGCCCTGCCCCGGCTGCGATTGCGGCAAGGGCGTGCGCCGCTTCGTCCAGGCCGGCCGGTCGACCTTCTGGTGTCCGTCGAGGCAGAAATAGACGCCCGCCCCGCCACGTTGCCGAACCACCGGATCGGCGCTACGAACCGGCCATCCACCCGAACCGTTCCCGGAGAATCCCATGGCGTACGAAAACATCGAGGTCGAGACGCGCGGTCGCGTCGGCATCGTCCGTCTGAACCGGCCGCAATCGCTGAACGCGCTGTGCGCGGCGCTGGTGAAGGACGTCGGCCAGGCGCTCGACGCCTTCGAGGCCGATTCCGGCATCGGCTGCATCGTGTTGACGGGCTCGGAGAAGGCCTTCGCCGCCGGGGCCGACATCAAGGAGATGAAGGACAAGTCCTACACCGACGTGTTCCTTCAGGATTTCATCACGGTCGGCTGGGAGAAAGTCAGCCAGGTGCGCAAGCCGATCGTGGCCGCGGTGGCGGGCTACGCGCTCGGCGGCGGCTGCGAGATGGCGATGATGTGCGATTTCATCATAGCCGCCGACAACGCGAAGTTCGGCCAGCCCGAGATCACGCTCGGCACCATCCCGGGCGCCGGCGGCACCCAGCGCCTGCCGCGGTTCGTGGGCAAGTCCAAGGCGATGGACCTCGTCCTGACCGGCCGCATGATGGACGCCGCCGAGGCCGAGCGCTGCGGTCTGGTCAGCCGGGTCGTGCCCCTCGCCCAGCTGATGGACGAAACGGTCAAGGTGGCCGAGAAAATCGCCTCGATGTCGCTGCCCGCGACCATGGTCGCCAAGGAAGCCGTCAACCGCGCCTTTGAGACGCCGCTGGCCGAGGGCGTGCGGTTCGAGCGGCGCACGTTCCACGCGACGTTCGCCTTCGAGGACCGCGTCGAGGGCATGAACGCCTTCGCCGACAAGCGCAAAGCCGTCTGGAAACATCGCTAGAAAGCAGCCGACACCGTCGCGCGGGGACAATCGGGTGAAGGTCGCGCCGGGAGTTGGGCCGGTCCCGAACCAGTGAAACCCTCGCCAGAACGAAAAAACCCGGGAGCGCGCCACTCCAGTGGCGCATCTTCGCCGCCGGATCGGCCATCGAGGACGTTCGCCATGAGCGCCACTGGAGTGGCGCGCTCCCG
>CAMDVZ010000284.1 GCA_945878895.1 Caenispirillum bisanense
TTCTCCCCGCGGAGGCGGGGAGAAGGTGGCGCGCAGCGCCGGATGAGGGGCTTCGCGGCGTGGCAAGCGGCACCTTATCGCCAGAGGCGACGAGATCGTGGCGAGGTCGCGAAGCCCCTCATCCGCCCTTCGGGCACCTTCTCCCCGCCGCCGCGGGGAGAAGGAAGGGTTGTTGCGGCAGAACACCTTTCCCAGCTAAAGCTCGGAACGACCATCGGCCCCAAGACGCCCTCTCCCGCGAGGCCTTCAACGCCGTCGACGATTTCCCCGGACAGCCCTGCCCTTGTCGGGGAGGGAGCAAGAAGCGGCGGTATCCGCTTGTCCTGGCGCTTGTGCGGGGAGTGCGCCCGAAGGGGCCGGGGCGATCTCGCCTGTCCAAAGCCTGGGTCGGTGGACGGCGCGGTCCGGCGGCCGGGCGTGTCCGGCGAATGCCTCGACGACGGGCAACCCCCGACACGGGAGGCGGCGGCGTGCCTGGGCTCGACGGGCGGCGGTCGGGTCCGCGCGCGGTTGCCGGCGAAATCGCGGTCGCGTCGCCGGACCATCACGCGATTGCCACGATCGGTCGCGATGAAGGCGGCGGGCATGGCGGCTCTTGTGGCCGTCCCCTCGGCCCGTCTATAGACGGGGTCGTCGCCGCATCGCAGCCGAGGGGTCGGTTGCGAGGAAACAGGCGCAGGGTCAGCCTCGAAGAGGTCCGGTCGCTCGTCGCGTTTGGCCTGGTGGCCGGTTTCGACGTTCACGCCCTGCCGCCGGTCGCGTCGCGACCCGGCAGGAAGCGTGCGCGCCGGGCCATCCATCGTCGACCACGAGTGCCGGTAACACGTCGCACATGCGGATTTCGGCCGTACTGACCGTCCTGCTGACCATCGCCGCCACGTTCGGCGGCTGGAGCCTTCTCCATCGCACGTACGATGCGCCGCCCATCGAGGGCCTGCTGCACGGGGTGACCTACGCGCCCTACGGCAAGCATGGCGATCCCTCGCGCGGCGATACCGGCTCGAAGGAGCAGATCGAGCGCGACATGCGGACCCTGGCGGGCCGCGTCCGCTACGTCCGCACCTACAGCGTGATCGACGGCAGCGAGGAAGTCCCGAAAATCGCCGACCAGTACGGCATCAGGGTGATCGCCGGCGCCTGGGTCGATCACCGCGTCGAGCGGTCGCAGACCGAGGTGGCGGGACTGATCAAGCTGGTGGCCGCCAATCCCAACGTCGAGCGCGTGCTGGTCGGCAACGAGACCATTCTGCGCTGGGACGGCAATCCCGAGAAGAACACCGATCTCAGCCCTGCCCAGCTGATTCGCCACATCCGCCAGGTGAAGCGCAACGTGAAGGTGCCGGTGTCGACCGCCGAGCCCTGGCATGTCTGGCTGAAATTTCCCGAGCTGGCGCGCGAGGTCGACTACATCGCGATCCACACGCTGCCCTACTGGGACGAGCGCTCCAGCGAGGACGGCATCGCCTACCTGAAGACCCGCATCGAACAGCTGCGGGCGGCCTTTCCGACCAAGAACATCGTCGTCACCGAGGTCGGCTGGCCCTCCAACGGCGCCTCGCGCATCAGCCGCGGCGGATCGGGCAAGGTCGTGAAGGCGGCGTCGCCGGAACTGCAGGCCAAATACATCCGCGACGCCGTCGACTACCTCAAGCGCGAGAAGGTCGACCATTTCGTGATCGAGGCGTTCGACCAGCCGTGGAAGTCGCGCGACCTCGAGGGCATGGCCGGCGGCTACTGGGGCATGTGGAACGCCGACCGCGAGCAGAAGTTCGACTGGAAAGGCCCGATCGTGGCCTGGGCCGACTGGTGGAAGATCTCCCTGTGGTCGCTGGCGCTGGCGCTGCCGGTCGTCGGGCTGTTCCTGTGGCTGTGGCGCGGCCTGACGATGCTGGGCGAACTGACCTTCGCGGGCCTGGCGGCGCTGGCGTCCTCGGGGCTGGTCTACGCGATCTGGGTCGGCGCCGGCATCTACATGACGCTGCTCCAGGTCGTGGGCTGGTCGGCGCTGCTGCTGTTCCTCGCCGTCGGCCTGGTCATGATGCTGGCCCAGGCGGCCGAGCTGGTGGAGGCGATCTGGACCCGGCGCTGGCGGCGCGAGCTGCCGGCCGCCGCCGCGGCGATCGCCGCCCATGCCCCGACGCGGCGCTTCCCCAAGGTCTCGCTGCATCTGGCGATCTGCAACGAGCCGCCCGCGATGGTAATGCAGACCCTCGATTCGCTGGCGGCGCTCGACTACCCCGCCTACGAGGTCATCGTCATCGACAACAACACCCGCGATCCGGCGGTATGGCGGCCGGTCGAGGAGTATTGCAAGTCGCTGGGCGAGAAGTTCCGCTTCTTCCATTTCGACGAGATGAAGGGCTTCAAGGCCGGCGCGCTCAACTACGTGCTGAGCCAGACCGCGCCCGACGCCGAGGTGATCGGCGTCATCGACAGCGACTACATGGTGCGCAAGGACTGGCTGCGCGCCCTGGTGCCGAATTTCGACGATCCGAAGATCGGCTACGTGCAGGCGCCGCAGGACCACCGCGACTGGCGCGGCGATCGCTTCAAGGCGATGCTGAACTGGGAGTACGCGGGCTTCTTCGACATCGGCATGGCGGTGCGCAACGAGACCAACGCCATCATCCAGCACGGCACGATGACCCTGATCCGTCGCTCGCTGATGGAAGAGCTGGGCGGCTGGGCGACATGGTGCATCTGCGAGGACACCGAGCTCGGCCTGCGCATGATGCAGAAGGGCTACGGCGCCACCTATAGCCGCGAGCGCTTCGGGCACGGCCTGACGCCCGACCATTTCGCCGGCTACAAGAAGCAGCGCTTCCGGTGGGCCTACGGCGCCATGCAGATCCTGAAAGCCCACATGGGCCGCATCCTGTCGCGCCGCACCGAGCTGACGTTCTGGCAGAAGTACCATTTCGTCACCGGCTGGCTGCCGTGGTTCGCCGACGCGCTCAACGTGATGTTCACCGTCACCGGCATCCTGTGGGCCGCTGCTGCCGTCGTGGCGCCGCGCTACGTGCCGCTGCCGCCAGCGGTCTTCCTGGTGCCGACCCTGGCGTTGTTCGGCTTCAAGCTGGCGCACTCCTTCGCGCTCTACGCCGCCAGGGTCGATTGCAGCTTCAAATACCGCGTCGGTGCCGCCCTGGCGGGCCTGTCGCTGACCTACACGGTCGGCAAGGCGTTGCTGTACGGCATCTTCACCAGCAAGCTGCCCTTCATGCGCACGCCCAAGATGGACGCCCGCGCCACGCTCGGCATGGCGCTGGCGATGGCGCGCGACGAGGCGGTGCTGGCGGGCCTGTTGTGGCTGGTCGCGGCCGGCGTCTGGTTCGGCGTCGGGGCGCTCGATCCCGACGCCCGCCTGTGGGCGTGGTTGCTGCTGGTGCAGTCGCTGCCCTACGCGGCGGCCGTCTACGTCTCGCTGGTCAACGCCGGCGAGCAGATCCGCCAGGCACGCCAGCTGACGGCCCCGAGCGAGGGCTCGGTCGCCGGCCACGCCAGCCAGGAGGCCACGCAGGGCGCGGGCAGCTAGAGCGCGATATCGATCGATCCGGAGAGCCGGGGCGCGACGCGGCCGGCGATCCACGCGCGGGCGTCCGCGAGGTCGCGGACCGCCTCCGGTTTGCCCGGCGCCCGGCGCGATGCTAGCGTTTGTACTGCTCGCGGGACCGGTCCGGGGATGCCGGACCCGATCGCGCCCGCTTCTCGTCGCCGGACGTGGGCGGAGGCAGAGTGGACATCAGGGAGGCCGCCATGTCCGACTCGACGATGTACCACGAGGGCAATCGCACGCTTCAGGACCGTTTCGACAGCCGGCGCATCGCGGACCGGCTTGAGGAGAAGCTGACGCGCACCGCGTTCAGCGAGTCCGACCGTGCCTTCGTCGGCGAGGCGATCTACTTCTTTCTCGCCACCGCCGACGCGCAAGGCCGGCCCGACTGCTCCTTCAAGGGCGGCCCGCCGGGCTTCGTGCGCGTCACCGCCGGGGACGAGCTCGCCTTCCCCGACTACGACGGCAACGGCCAGTTCAAGAGCCTCGGCAACCTGCTGGTCAATCCCGACGTCGGCATGCTGTTCATCGACATGCACGGCAAGCCGCGCCGTCTGCGCGTCAACGGCGTGGCGCGGATCGATCGCGACGATCCGCTGCTCGGCGACTGCGTCGGCGCCCAGATGATCGTGCGCGTGAAGGCGCGCGCGATTTTCCCCAATTGTCCGCGCTACATCCCGGCGATGACTCTCGGCGAACCCTCGATCTACGTGCCGGCGGCGGGCCACGCGCCGGTCGAGCCGGCGTGGAAGGGTTTCGCCGACTTCAAGGACCACGTCCATCCGCACCAGCCGACGGCGGGGGTGACGGCGACGGACGCGTGACCCGCGACAGACGGCGTCGCCGCCACGGGGATATCCCGGTCTAGAGACGTGCCGCGGCGCGCTTCACGGCGTCGGCGCGTTCGGCCTGGCGGGATGCCGCCATGTCGCGCGTGCGTTGCGTCAGGGCAGCACCGGCACCTTCGGGCGAGCCGGCGTCGAAGGGCGGTTTCGGATCGTACTCGATCGCCAGCTGGATCGATTTCGCCACGTCGGCGCCGGCGATCTCGGCCACCACGCGCAGTCCGAAATCGATGCCGGCCGTCACGCCGCCGCCGGTGATGGTGTTGCCGTCGACCACCACGCGCTCGTGGACGGGTATGGCGCCGAACGCCGGCAGCATGTCCATCGACATCCAGTGGGTGGCGGCGCGCTTGCCCTTCAGGAGGCCGGCGGCGCCCAGCACCAGGGCTCCCGTGCAGACGGACGTGACGTACCTGGCGCCGGCCGCCTGGCGGCGCAGGAAAGCCAGCGTGTCGGCGTCGTTCAGCAACGCGTTCATGCCGGCACCGCCGGGCACGCAGACGAGATCGAGTTGCGGGCACTCCGCGAAGGTCGTGTCGGGCGTCAGCACCAGCCCGCCGCCCGCGCGCACCGGATCGCGCGTCTTCCAGACCAGCACGGTCTGCGAATTCGGCAGTTTGGTCAGCACCTCCCATGGCCCCGTCATGTCGAGCTGGGTGATGTCGGGGAACACGAGGAAGCCGATGCGGAAGGGGGACGTCGTCATTCGAAGCTCCTGGGCCTTGGGGCGGGTCAGCGGTCGGCGCGCATGCCGGTTGGTTGCTCGGCGATCGTCAGCGACGGGCCGGCGATGGAATCGCGACGGTCGGCGATGTCGACCGGTGCGGCCTTCGTCGTCGAGCCGCGGCGGAACGCGCGCCCGATCAGCCAGGCCAGCGCCTTCCCGATCAGCCAGACCAGGACGCTGATCTCGGCGAACAGCAGCATCTTTTCGGCCGAGAAAGCACGCAGTGCCGCCTCGGTCCGGCCGCTGCCGTCGAACCAGCCGCCGACCGACTTGATCATCGCCAGATTGAGATCGAAGCCGCGATTCATGGCGCGCGCGTCGAACCACCACAGCGCCAGCAGCGCCGCGACGGTCAGCGCGTAGCGCAGGAATCCCAGCGTCGGCACGAGGCCGGCACGGACGATCGGATTGTCGAGTTTCACGACGCGCCTCCACGACGGGCAACCGCACTGTAGCCCGTCCGGGGCCGGCGCTGCCAGCGCCCCCGGCGGTGCGTGGAGGAGGGAGGCCGAAGCGTTGGCAGGCCGCTTGCATGGGGAACGACGCGATTCGCAACCGGGACCGGGAGGACGACATTGCCGGGGGATTGCGCACAGGGTTGCGCGTCGCGTTGGCATGTCCTAGGTTTTGCCTAACCAATAGGCAATAAATCACAGGAGAAGGCTCGGATGTCATTCTCGTTCAAGGCGCTGGCGCGGGGGGCGGCAGCGGTTGTCGTGGCCGGCGCGGTGTCGTTCGCGACCACGGCGTCGGCGCAGACGCTCAAGGTCGTCATGCATTCGGATCTGAAGATCCTCGATCCGACCTGGACCACCGCCTACATCGTGCGCAACCACGGCTATCTCGTCTGGGACACGCTGTTTGCGATGGACGAGAAGTTCGACGTCAAGCCGCAGATGGTCGACAAGTGGACGGTGTCGGACGACAAGCTGACCTACACTTTCACCCTGCGCGACGGCCTCGAATGGCACGACGGCAAGCCGGTGACGGCCGAGGATTGCATCGCGTCGATCAAGCGCTGGGCCGCCAAGGACTCGATGGGCCAGAAGCTCATGGCGTCCACGAAGGAACTGAAGGAAGTCGACGCGAAGTCGTTCCAGCTGATCCTGAAGGAACCCTACGGCCTGGTGCTCGCCTCGCTCGGCAAGCCGTCCTCGAACGTACCCTTCATGATGCCCAAGCGGGTCGCCGACACCGACCCGAACACCCAGATCAAGCCGACCGACGTCGTCGGTTCG
>CAMDVZ010000285.1 GCA_945878895.1 Caenispirillum bisanense
TATCGACCGGGCGCCGTTCCGCGATGTTCTGGCCATGCTGGTGCGCACCCATCTCGTGCACGCCGAGCGGCGCCGCGAGGAGATGGAGCTGGTGGCGCGCATGCTGCGCGAGACCGGCGTGCCGCCGCTGATGAGCGAGGCCACCGAGCGCAGCCATCGCCGTACCGTCGAGGCCGGCGTGGCGCCGGCCGACGGCCAGGTGCCCGATCTGGAGACGGCGCTGGCGATCCTGTCGGACCGGGTGATTGGCTGAGATGGACGCGCTGTGGTCGTTCGCCCCGGCGACCGAGGCCGATTTCGCGCCGCTGCTGGCGCTGCGCCACGCCGTGATGGGACCGCAGCTGGAGCGGCTGGGGCGGCTCGATCCGGCGCGCTCGCGGGCAAGGTTTAGGGAAAGTTTCGACACGTCGCGAATGCGACTGATCCGCATTCGCGACGAAACCATCGGCTGCGTCGCCCTGACCCCCGTCCAGCATGCTCTTTGTCTCGCGAATTTTCTCTTGAACCCGCTGCGGCACAACGACGGAATCGGTTCCGCGATATTGCGCGCCTTGCTCGCCGAGGCCGATGTCGCGGGCCTGCCCGTCGAGCTCGAGGTTCTGAAAGAAAGCCCCGCCATCCGCCTCTACCAGCGCCACGGCTTCGTCGCGACCGGCGAGGGACCGTGGGACATTGTCTGCCGTCGGCCACCGAACCCGCCCACCACCTTCGACCGCGTGCTCGCCGCGCTGTCGTCGGGCCAGGCACGCCACCGCGTGATCGAACACGAACCCGAAGGCCGTTCCGAAGCCATCAGCCTGATCCGCGGCAACCGCCCCGACCAGGCCGCCAAGGCGATGGTGCTCGACGTCCGCGGCGGCGGTGGCGGTCGTCGCCACGTGCTCGCCATCCTGCCCGGCAACCGTCAACTCGATTTCGCGAAAGTCGCCGCCGTTTTCGCCGCCCGCAAATGCGGCTTCGCCAGTCCCGAAACCGCCCAGGCCCTGACCGGCTGCGTCATGGGCGCGGTGCCGCCCTTCGCGTTTTCGGACGCGCTGTCGCTGGTGGTCGATCCCGACCTGCTGACCAACGACACGATCTTCTTCAACGCCGGCCGCCTCGACCGGTCGATGGAAGCCGACACGAGGGACTGGCTGCGGATCGCGGCTCCCCGGATCGAACCCGTCGCGGCGTCCGCCTGATCTCAACCGCCCTCGTCGCGCAACGGCCTGGTGAGCAAGGCGCGGATCGTGGCGCCGACGTCGGCATCCTCGTGCAGCAGCGCGTGGACGGCGAAACAGATCGGCATCTCGACGCCATGCGCCTTCGCCAGCCGCAACATAGCCGGCGCGGTATGGAAACCCTCCGCGACGGTCGGTCGTCCGGCGAGATAGTCGGCGGCGCGTTTGTCCTCGCCGATGGCGATCCCGAGCGCGCGATTGCGCGACAGCGGCCCGTTGCAGGTCAAGGTCAGATCGCCAAGACCCGCCAGCCCCGCGAAGGTCTCGATCCGCCCGCCCAGCGCCAGACCAAGCCGCGCCATCTCGGCGAACCCGCGCGTGAGCAACGCCGCGCGCGCGTTGTCGCCCAGCCGCCGGCCGTCGACGACGCCGCAGGCGATGGCGAGCACGTTCTTCACGGCCCCGCCCAACGCGACACCGACGACATCGTCGGTCCAGTAGGGCCGGAAGGTCGGACTGGCCAGCGCCTCCGCCAGCGAGCGACCGAGCACCGGGTCGCCGCCCGCCAGCGTGACCGCCGTCGGCAGATCGCGCGCCACCTCGTCGGCAAAGGTCGGACCCGACAACATCGTCGCCGGACAGCCGGGCAGTGCTTCGCCGACCACTTGCGGCATCAAGGCACCGGTCGCGATCTCGATGCCCTTGGCGCAAATCACGACCGGCGTCGCCGGCCCGAGGAATGGCGACAGCGACGCCGCGATGACGCGCACGGCCTGCGCCGGCACCGCCAGCAGGATGGCGTCGGCATCCGCCACGACGCCGAGCTCGGCGGTGACCGCGATCCCCGGATCGAGCGCGCGGCCGGGGAGATAGCGCGCGTTGATCCGGGTTTCGTGGACGCTCGCCGCCAACGCTGGATCGCGCGCCCACAGCGACACCTCGCGGCCGGCGCGGCGGGCGGCGATGGCGAGCGCGGTGCCCCAGGCGCCGGCGCCGATCACCGCGACGCGTTGGATCGCCTCGCCGCTCATGTCGTCGCTTGCCCGCGCTTCACGGGTCAGCCGCGCCCGGCGGCATCGCGCGACCGGTCCCAGATGTTGGGTAGCGGCGTGTCGCTGTAGCCCGACACGAAGTCGCGCGCGCAATCGCCCGCCAGATCGAAGACGTGCCGTCGCGTGGCGCCGATTTTGGAGCCATAGACGTGAATGCTGATCGAGGGCCGGTCGGCCAGCGCGTTGCGGACCCGATGGATATCCCCCAGCGTCGGCGACACCACCCCGACATCGCCCGGCGCGAGGACCGTCTCGGTGGTTGGAACGACGCAGGCGGTGACGAGATCGCGTTCGTAGCGCTCCTCGATCTCCGAACCGCGCAACATCCCGATCAACCCCCAGGCGAGATGGTCGTGGACCGGCGTGAAGGCACCGGGTCCCCAGACGAAGCCGACGACGGAGAAGCGTTCCTGCGCGTCGCAGTAAAGCAGATGCTGGGCGTAGCCGGTGGCGGGCGCGGCGGCCTGCGCTTGCGGCAGCCAGTCGTCGTGGGCAACCAGCTGGCCAAGCAGCCGGGAGCCGACCTCGACGATCGCCGCCTCGTCCTGGTCCTGCTTCGCCCCGCCGACCAGCGACGTCATGTCGGCGAGGAACCGTCGCAGCCGCTCGACGTTGGGTTTCGTCATCGCTCCCTCCGGTTTGGGCAGAGTCTAGCGCCATCGCCGGCCGGACGCGCTGTGCAACGCGTCGCGGCCGCATCGAATTTCCTGGACGCGAACCCATCAACCGGCATGGATGGAGCCGAGCAGGACTGTCGGTTCCCGAGCCCGAAGCGGCCTTCGGTGCTTCCCTGCGAGGTCTCGAAAGTGCCCTCGACGGAAGCGAGCGGCGGTCGGTGCCGGCCGACCCGGCCGGCGAACAGCCCGTCGATGGAAGGCTCTGGAACAGACAGGACAATGCCATGTCCGGTAGCTAGGATGCATGTCGGCCGGGCTATGCTGGGGCAGCGCGGCAGGCTTGGGTCCCGGGGGCTTTTTTGACCGACGAGCGGGTAACAAGGCGTTTGGCGGCGATATTGGCGGCAGATGTCGCGGGCTATTCGCGCCTGATGGGCCGCGATGAACAGGGCACCCTGGCCCGCCTCAAGGCCCATCGCACCGAACGGCTGGAACCGGCGTTGGCTCGCCGGGGCGGGCGGCTGGTCAAATTGACCGGCGACGGGGCCCTGGCCGAGTTCCCGAGTGCCGTCGACGCGTTGAGCGCCGCGATCGAATTCCAGCAGGCCATGGCCGAGGCCAATGGCGACGTAGCCGAGGACCTGCGCATCGTATTCCGGATCGGCGTACATCTCGGCGACCTCATCGTGGAGGGAGACGATCTTTACGGCGACGGCGTGAACGTCGCCGCGAGACTCGAAGCGGCAGCGCCGGCTGGCGGCATCGTGATCTCCGGGATGGTGCAAGAGGCCGTCGTGGGCCGGCTCAAGGCCTCGTTCGGCGATCTCGGCAGCCTCCTGCTTAAGAACATCGAGCGGCCGATCCAGGCTTTCGGCGTCGCGTGGGATGTCGCGGATTGGAAAGTGTCGGCATCCCGGACTGCCGCGCCGGTGGTTGTCGTTTCGCCTTCGAGAACCGATAAACCGCTCGCGTTGCCCGACAAGCCGTCGATCGCAGTTCTGCCCTTCCAGAACATGAGCGGCGATCCCGAGCAGGAATACTTCGCCGACGGGATGGTCGAGGACATCATCACCGCTCTGTCCCGCTTCAAGTCCCTGTTCGTGATCGCCAGAAACTCCTCCTTCACCTACAAGGGCAAGGCCGTCGACATCAAACAGGTCGGACGCGAACTCGGCGTGCGCTACGTCCTCGAAGGCAGCGTACGCAAAGCCGGAGGCAAGATTCGCATCACGGCGCAGTTGGTCGACGGCGAGACCGGGGCGCATCTGTGGGCGGACCGGTTCGACGGCGCGATCGAGGACGTCTTCGATTTGCAGGACGAGGTGACCGGGAAGGTTATCGCCGCCATTGCCCCGGGCGTCGAGCAGGCGGAAATCGAACGCGCGCGCCGAAAGCCAACCGCAAACCTCGGCGCATACGATTGTTACCTCAGGGCATCGGCAATCTGGGGGATGGTAACGCGGGACAGCAACGACGAAGCCGAGCGCCTGCTGAGACGAGCCCTGGAAATCGACCCGGGGCATTCGTCGGCGATGGGATTGTTGCTGGGTGTCTATGCCAATCGAAAGGGGTTGGGCCTGGTCGGCGACGCCGGAAGAGAAAAGGCGGAAGTGGAACTGCTCGTCCGTCAGGCCGTGCGCATTGGCCGGGACGATGCCGTTGCACTCGGACGTACGGGCTGGGCCATTGCGTATATCCTGCGTGATCTTGCTTTCGCGGACGAGCAGATAAAGCGCGCATTGACGTTGAACTCAAATCTCGCCAGCGCCTGGGCATTTAGTGGATGGATTCACCTCTGGTCGGGCAGGCCTGCCGACACGCTAAAAGATCTATCGCACGCCACGCGGCTCGATCCATTGAACGACGCAACGCACCTGAATGGGGCACTGGCACACGCCTATTTCTTTCTCGACAGATACGAAGACGCCCTGCGGGTCGCCGAAAGCATGTTGCATCACGATCCGGATGGGCACCCCTGGCTACGGATCGGCACTGTCAGCGCGGCATTCGCCGGGCAAATGGATGTCGCACGGAAGTTCGCGTCCCGGCTCGAACTGCGCGATCCGGCGCTTCGGGTTTCCCGACTCGAGGACTATCTCGGTCCCTATCGTGCCGAGTTCATCGAGAAATACAAACAAGGGCTGCGCATGGCGGGGCTGCCGGAATGACCAACCATCGTCTCGCGCGTCGCCCTTGTCGTTTCCACGAATGTCCGCTTCCACGGCAACGTCGGACATGGCGCCTTCGTCGATGACGGCGTGAGTTCGCGCCCTATATGACCTTCGCCTCGCGCATCGACGCGATTTCGGCGGTCGAGTAGCCCGCCTCGCCGAGCAGTTCGTCGGTGTGCTGGCCGAGTTTCGGCGGCGGGCGCGTCAGCGCGGCACCGCCGTGATCTAGCCGGAAGCCGGAGGTCGCCAGCTTCACCGTGCCATACGGGCCCTCGATTTCTTGCACCAGCGGACGATGTTCGAGCTGCGGATGGGCGAGGATCTCGTCGATCGAATAGACCTTGCCGCAGGGCGCGTCGGCCTTGCGGAAGCGTTCGGCCCAGTTGAGCGCGGTGTCGCTGGCGAGCGCCTCGACGATCACGGCACGCAAGGGGCCGGCGTTGGCGATGCGGGTGTCCCAGTTCGCGAAGCGCGGATCGTCGATGGCGTCGGGCCGGCCGATCTCGCGCAGCAGGCGCACGAACTGCGCGTCGGTCATGACGGCGAGCACGATATAGCCCTCGGCGGTCGGGAACATGTCGCCGGTCGGTTTGCGCGTGTAGGAGCGGTTGCCGATCTGCGGCGGCTTGATGCCCGACATGGTCCAGTCGGCGACCAGCACGCCGAGATGCGCCAGCATCGAGTCGAGCATGGCGACGTCGACTTTCTGGCCCTTGCCGGTGTGGGTGCGCTGGAACAATGCCGAGGCGACCGCGAAAGCGGCCGTGGCGCCTGCGGTCACGTCGCAGGCCGGGAAGCCGACCCGGGTCGGACCCATCTCGGGATGACCCGTGACCGACATCAGACCCGACATCGCCTGGATCATGCCGTCGAAAGCGGCGGCCTTGCTCTCGGGGCCGGTGTGGCCGAAGCCGGAGACGGCGCAGTAGATCAGCTTCGGATTGACCTTGGAGAGCGCCTCGTAGCCGATGCCGAGCGAGTCCATGACGCCGGGGCGGAAATTCTCGATCACCACGTCGGCCTTGGCGACCAGCCGCCCGATCGCCTCGATCGCCGCGGGCTTCTTGAGGTCGAGCGTCAGGCTGCGCTTGTTGGCGTTGACGGCCTGCCAGCCCGCCGCCATGCCCCGTTCGGACCACGTCTTGTCGCCGCCGCCGAAACGCATGTCGTCGCCGTCGCGCGCCTCGATCTTGACCACGTCGGCGCCCAGCACCGCGAGCTGGTAGCTGGCGAAGGGCCCCGCCAGCACGCGCGTGAAATCGATGATACGCACGCCTTCGAACGGACGGCTCATGCCTTGTCTCCCCTGTTGGGTACAGCGCTCATGCGTCT
>CAMDVZ010000286.1 GCA_945878895.1 Caenispirillum bisanense
CGGTATCTGCCTCGACCTGATCGCGGCCGCGGCGAACGCGCAAAGTCCCCTGATGGGCGTGTGCCTGGGTCATCAGTCGATCGGCCAGGCCTTCGGCGGCACGGTGATACGGGCGCCCGAACCGATGCACGGCAAGATGTCGGACCTCGTCTGCAACAACAGCGGCGTGTTCGAGGACGTCCCCTCGCCGCTCAGCGCCACCCGCTACCACTCGCTGATCGTGGAACGCGCGAGCCTGCCAGACTGTCTGGAAGTCAACGCGCAGCTGCCGGACGGCATAATCATGGGCTTGCGCCACAAGACCTTGCCGATCCATGGCGTCCAGTTCCACCCCGAGAGTATCGCCTCCCAACATGGCCACAAGATGCTGGAGAATTTCCTGAAGATCGCCGGCGACCATCCGAGCCAGCAGAAGCGCGCGGCGTGACCGACCGCAAGCTGGCACCCGAGTCGCTGGCCGCCCAGGCGCTCGGCTGGATCGACGAGGCGACCCGGGCGGTGGTCCCGCCGATACACCTGTCGACGACCTATCTCCGCGATCCCGACAACCAGTACCGGTCGGGTCGCGTTTACGCCCGCGCCGATTCGCCCAACTACGACCAGCCCGAGCAGCTGCTGGCCACGCTCGAAGGCGGCGCCGCGGCGATGGTGTTCGCTTCGGGGATGGCGGCGGCAACCGCCTGCTTCATGGCGCTGGAGCCGGGCGATCACGTGATCGTGCCGAAAGTCATGTACTGGTCGCTGCGCAACTGGCTGGCCAATTTCGCGACGCGCTGGGGATTGAGGGTCGAATTCCTCGACATGGACCGGCTCGACGACGTGAAGGCCGCGATGCGTCCGGGCACGACCAAGCTGATCTGGGCGGAAACGCCGGCCAACCCGCTCTGGACCATCAGCGACACCGCCGCGCTCGCCGACCTCGCGCACGCCGCCGGCGCCCGGCTCGCCGTCGATTCGACCTGTGCCACGCCGGTGTTTTCGCGTCCGCTGGAACTCGGCGCCGACATCGTCATGCATGCCGCCACGAAGTACCTCAACGGCCATAGCGACGTGATCGCTGGCGCGCTCATCGGGCGCGCCAACGACGATCACTGGCAGCGTCTGCGGACGATCCGTGCACAGTCCGGCGCGACGCTCGGTGCCCTCGAGTCCTTCCTGCTGACCCGCGGCATGCGCACGCTCTTTCCGCGCGTCAGAACCGCCGCCGCCAACGCGCAGTGGCTCGCCGAACGGCTGGCCGGACATCCGCTGGTGGAGACGGTCCTGTTCCCCGGTCTGCCATCCTTCGAGGGGCACGCGCTGGCGGCCCGCCAGATGACCGGCGGGTTCGGCGCCATGATGTCGATCCGGGTAAAGTCGAGCGTCACCGCCGGCCTGTCGGGCGAACAAACCGCCATCGCGACCGCCGCCAATGTGGGTCTCTGGAAGCGCGCCACGTCGCTCGGCGGCGTCGAAAGCCTGATCGAGCATCGCGCCAGCATCGAGGGCGCTGGCACCCCCGCCCCCGCCGACCTGCTGCGATTGAGCGTCGGCATCGAGGCGAAGGAAGACCTGCTCGCCGACCTCGAACAGGCGCTCGCCCTCGCCCACCGCCGCAACGTCGCCTGACGCGGCGGCGGACGGGTTCCGTTCCTCAGCCGGCGATATCGGCCGCCTTGATGCGCTTGACGCCGGCTGCCAGCATGTCTTTCCACGCCGCCGCCATCGAGCCCTGGGTGTCGATACCGCGGGTGGCGTCCTCGATCACCAGTGCCTCGAAGCCCTTGCGGCTGGCGTCGAGCGCGGTCCATGCGACGCAGAAATCGGTCGCCAGGCCGACGAAGAACAGCCGGCCGATGCCACGCTCCTTCAGATAGCCGCCGAGACCGGTCTCGGTCTTCTTGTCGGCTTCGAGGAAGGCCGAGTAGCTGTCGATGCCGCGCCGGAAGCCCTTGCGCACCACCAGCTGGGCGTGCGGGATCGCGAGGTCGGGATGCAGCGCCGCGCCGTCGGTCCCCTGCACGCAATGGTCCGGCCACAGCACCTGTTTGCCGTAGGGCAAATCGACGGTCTCGAACGGCTTCTTGCCGGGATAGCTGGAGGCGAACGAGGCATGACCCGGCGTATGCCAGTCCTGGGTCAGGATGACGTTGGCGAAACCCTTGGCCAGCCGGTTGATCGCCGGCACGATAGCGTCGCCGTCCGGCACTTCCAGGCTGCCGCCCTTGGTGAAGCAACGCTGTACGTCGACCACGATCAGCGCGTCGCTTTCGCCGGGCTTGATGGGGCTCTGCGCCCACGCGGGGGTGGTTGCGGCAGCCATCGCCATCGCGCCGCCGATCCACAGAAAACGCCGTCGATCCAATCCGTGCTTCATGACCGTTCTCCTCGGCCCGCGTTCGGGTGGAGAAAGTGTGATCCCGCGTTCGCCCATCGGCAAGAGACGCTTGCCGCGTTCAGGAAGCCGCCGCCGCCGTTTCGCGTGGGGCGCCAGCCGACATCTGCCGCGACACCAGTTGGGCGTAGAGGCCGCCGCGCGCCAGCAGCGTCGAATGGTCCCCGGATTCCACGACGCGTCCCTCGTCCATCACCAGGATCAGGTCGGCGCCGCGCACGGTCGAGAGGCGATGGGCGATCACGATCGTCGTGCGGTCGGACTTCAATCGGTCGAGTGCGCCGCGCACCGCCTGCTCGTTGACGGCGTCGAGATGCGATGTTGCCTCGTCGAGGATCAGGACCGGCGCGTCCTTGAGGAAGGCCCGCGCGATCGCCACGCGCTGCCGTTGGCCGCCCGACAGGCTGGTGCCGCGCTCGCCGACCGGCGCGTCGAGTCCCTCCGGCAAGGTCGCGACGAGATCGCCGAGCGCGGCGTGCCCGACGGCCGCCGCCAGCTCGGCCTCGCCCGCTTCGGGTCGGGCGATCAGGATGTTGGCGCGCAGGGTATCGTTGAAGAGGTAGGTATCCTGCGCGACGAGCGCGATCTGGCGACGCAGATCGTCCAGCTTGTAGTCGCGCAGATCCACGCCGTTCAGCGCGACGCGGCCCGCGTCGGGATCCCAGAACCGCATCAGCAGTTGCGCCGTGGTGGTCTTGCCGGCTCCCGACATGCCGACCAGCGCGACCGTCTTGCCCGCCGGAACCGCGAAGGACACATCGCGCAGCGCCGGCCGATCGTGGCCGGGATAGGTGAAGCGGACGTTCTCCAGAGTGATCGCCGCGGCCCCGGGCAGTGCCGGGGCGCCGGGTCCGTCGGTTACCGGCACTGGTTCGTTGGCGAGCGCGTAGACTCGCCGGGTGGCCCCCATCGTGTCGGCCAGCTGGCGACCGACATGGGCGATTTCCGAGACCGGCAGGAACGCCGCCATCGCCAGCAACGCCAGCAGCGGCAGGCTCGACGGATCGATCCCTCCGCGCGCCACCAGCAACGCACCGACGCTCACGACCGCGAGGCCGCCGAGGCCGGTGAATATCTCGGTCAGGCTGCTCTGCCGCGTGAGTTCGCGAAAGAACGGCAGGCGCAGGCCTGCGTGGCGCGCTGTCAGTTCGTCGAGTCGGTCGCCGCGCGCCCGCTCCTGCTGGAACGCGAGAATCTCGCCGAGTCCCTGCACCGAATCGACGGCGAAGGCACCGAGCTCTCCCGCCGCCTCGCGCGCCCGGGAACCCAGCCGGTCGACCCGCTTGCGCATCAGGAACGGACTGACCCCGACGGCAAGCAGGAACGGCACCAGCGCCAGCACGATCCAGCCGCTCGCCTGGCCAAGCACGACCAGCACGACCCCCGGCACCAGCAGGGCGACGAAGGCCGGCGCCACGGTGTGGGCGAAGAAATACTCGACCAGTTCGATGTCGTGGGTCGCCAGCGACAACAGATCGCCGGTGCGCCGCCGCGTCAGATAGGCCGGCGCCAGCGCGTCGAGCTTGCGGAAGGCGTCGATCCGCATTTCCGCCAGCAGGCGAAAGGCCATGTCGTGCGCCAGCCAGGATTCGAGCCAGTGCAGCAGACCCGACAGCGGTGCCACCACCGCCAGCGCCCAGAGGTATGGGGCGTATGGTTGCCCGTTCTTGAGCGCCTGGACGGCGAGCGCGCCCAGCACGCCGACGCCGATGAAGGCAACCACCCGCGACACGCCGAACGCGAACGTGGCGACCAGGCGGCCGCGCCACGGCACGATCAGTTTCATCAGCTCGACGACGAGACGGAACCAGCCCAGCCCTTCGGCCCGCAAGATGCCCTCGGTCGACGCCGGACCCACGACAGCGCCGCTGGACCCGATCGTGCTCTCGCCCGGATCGACGATGTCGACGGGAGCAGCCAGCGACGCGGCGCGCTCGACGCCCCGCTCGCGCGCCTGCTCCGACATCAGCCGCGCATAGACACCGCCCGAGTGCATCAACGCGTCGTGGCTGCCGGTCTCGACGATGCGTCCGCCATTGAGCACCAGAATGCGGTCGCAGCCGATCACGCTCGACAGCCGATGGGCGAGCACGATCGTCGTGCGTCCCCGCATCAGGACATCGAGCGCCTGCTGGATCGTGGCTTCGTTCTCGGCGTCGACCGCCGACAGCGCCTCGTCGAGCATGAGGATCGGGGTGTCGCGCAGCAACGCGCGCGCGATGGCGATGCGCTGGCGCTGGCCGCCAGACAGCTTGACGCCCTTTTCCCCGACGACGGTCGCGTAGCCGTGCGGCAGTCCGGTCACGAAGTCGTGGATGTTGGCGGCGCGTGCCGCCGCCTCGACCTGTTCGCGGGTCGCGTCGGGGCGACCCATGCGGATGTTGTCGTCGACCGTACCGTGAAACAGGAACGTGTCCTGGTTGACGACCGAGATCATCGAGCGAATGCGCGCGAAGGGCAGTGTGCGCAGGTCGTGACCGTCGACCGTGATCCGCCCCGTGTCCGGATCGTGGAACCGCAGCAGCAGCCGCACGATCGAGGATTTGCCGCCGCCCGACGGGCCGACGACGCCGATGCGTTCGCCCGGTTCGACGCGGAACGACAGGCCATCGTGCACGACGCGCCGGCCGCCGGCGTAGGCAAAGCCGACATCCTCGAAGGCGATGGCGGGTTCGAGCGTCGCCGGCAACGTGTCCGTGGCGGGTGCGTCGGCGATCGCGGGCCGTTCGTCGAGAATCGCGTAAATGCCCTGTGCCGCCGACATGCCGACCATGCCCTGGTGCAGTACCGAGCGCAGTTCGCGCATCGGGCGGTAGACCTCGACGCCCAGCATCAGGATCACCAGCAGCCCGGCGATGGACAGAACCCCCGCCTCGACCCGCCAGGCACCGACCGCCAGCGCCGCCGCCGCGCCACAGGCGATGGCGGTATCGGTAATCCCCCGGGCGGCCGAGTTGGTCGCCAGCACCCACATCGTGCGCCTGAACAGGTCGCGCGCACTTTCGGCCAGCCGGTCCGCCCGGGCGCCGCTCTGGCCGAATGCCTTCAGCGTCGCCAGACCCTGGATGGAGTCGAGGAAGTCGGCCGCGAACGCCGCATATGCTTTCTGGCGCCCCAGCGACGCCGCGGCGTCCTTGCGGTGCCAGACCGAGGGGCCGAACAGTGCCAGAAGCGCAAAGCCCAGCGTGACCAGCGCCACCTGGAGGTCGATGGCGGCGATCGCGACGAAGATCAGCGGTGGCGTCAGCGCCGCGATCAGGAATTGCGGCAGGAACTGCCCGAAATAGGTTTCGAGCTGCTCGACGCCATCGACCAGCGACAGGGTCAGCGCGCCCGACCGGCGACGCGCCACGGCAGCGGGTCCGAGTGCCGCGATCCGGTCGAAAATGGTGCGGCGCAGTTTCTGCTGCACCCGCGCGGCCGTTTCGTGCGCGATCATCGTGCGTGCCTGCTCCAGCCCGCCACGCAAGATCATGACTGCCGCGATCAACGCGATCGGCCACGCCAGCGTCGCCGGATCGCGGCCGGCAAAGACCTCGCCGATCAACCAGCCCAGCAATGCCAGCCGCGCGACGCCCGCCGCTACCGCGGCGAGGCCGACGACGACCGCCCACGCGATGCGCCCGCGTACGCCAGCGGTGAAATCCAACAGTCGTCGCTCGACGTGCATCGTCGGTCCCCCATGGTCCGGCATTGGACCACCGCAGCGTCAACCTACGCTTGGCGTCCCCGTTCGTCAGTCGCGGGATTCCGGAACCGTGGCCCGGCAGCACAATCGGGTGAACCGCGCCGCCCCCGCGCGGGCCGCCGCGGTTCTCTCGACACCGTCGGGCCGCCCGGCCGACACCGCGATCGCTGCAGCGACTCCCCGGGCCGCGAAGCGTCCGATCCACACCCCCCACCCCGACCGCAGGCCCGGACGCCGTCCGGACCAGGCGGGA
>CAMDVZ010000287.1 GCA_945878895.1 Caenispirillum bisanense
CGACCGGCCACCGACGACGCCCGGGAGCCGCCAAAACGCTGTCCCGAGACATCGCCGGGACGCCCCCGACACGACCGCGCGGTCCGCCGAGGCCCGCCCGGGGCGAACTTTCTCGCCCGTTCACCTCAGTCCGACAGGCTGCTAGGGTCACCGGAACCAGAGACAAATCGAGGTCCCGGATTCCCTCCTCGATGCCGATGGACAGGCGGAGTTTTCCGATCGACAACTTGATGCCGATTTCCCATGCGCTCACCACGCTGAGAAACAGCTCGTTGGCGTGGTCGTGGACCGCAGCTCGCAGCCGCGGCCTCGCATCCATCGCCCACAGGAAAGCGTTGGTGTCGAGCAGCAGGTTCACGACGATGGATCGACCTTCCTGGGCAGGGGGGAGGCCTGCTCGCACAGGGGATCGCCCTCCTCGAACAGGCGTCGGATTTCGTCGTTGACCTCGGGCGAGTCCCAGTCGTCGGCCATCCAGAGCTTGCCCTTCCACTGGCCGAACGGACGCCGCTTCGGCGCTTCGACCACGGGCACGAGGCGCACCAGCGGTTTGCCGGCCTTGCAGATCACGACCTCTTCCCCGGCGACGGCAGCGCTCACGAGCTGCGACAGGCGGCTCTTGGCCTCGTGCATGTTGGCTGATTTCATCGGCGCCTCCTGCTTAGCTAATTTAGCTAACCGATCACGCGAAGGCAACCCGGTGTCCGGCACCCGGTGTCCGACACCCGATCAGTGCGCGGTCGGGCGGAATATCCCGTGGAAACGGACGATGACCTGGCCGGCCGGCGAGTCGATCCTCAGGAAATGCGACCAGCTGCCGTCGCCGTTGTCGGCGTTGCTCACCGTCACCTCCAGGCGCACGCGGGCGACCAACGCCTGTCCGAGGATCGCCTTCGCCATGCCGACCGAGGCCGGCACCAGGCTGGCCGCCTGCGACACCTGGATGAAACCGCCGCCGGTCGGTACCGATATGTCGTTCAGCGTGCACGAGTCGCTGCCGCTTCCCGGCGTTGCAAGGCCGATATGGTAGGTCGGAATCGCCGCCGACATGGCGTCGCGGCGGGCGCGCGAAATCGACATGTCGCCCGACGACACCGCGCCGTTGGAAAGCACAACCATCGCCCGGTCCGGCGTCGGCGCGCTCGCCATCGCGCGCAACGCGCCGCGCACGCCGTCGTAGAGCGGCAAGGTGTCGCCCGAGAGGTCGCCGGCCAGCCGGTCGATCAGCAACGCCGATTCCGATGCCGACGCGAAACCACTTCCCAACGTCGTGGTCGGAGTTGTCGGCCGCAGCGCCGTCGGCACCGGCGAGAAGCCGCCGATCCTGAACCGCGTGGTCGCCGGCAGCGTCGCCATGAATGCCTTGGCCGCCGCCAGTCGCTGGTCGCGCGGGTCGGTCTGCGCCAACCGCCGGGTCTGTTCGATCAACAGATACACCGATCCCGGCCGACTCCGGGGGGGCAGCGCGACGGGCTCGCACGAAAGCACGCGCGTGACGATCTTGCTGCCCTTGAACTCGGTGTCGGAAACGCGGATGCGGTCGGCCGCCGGCGCCGCCAGCGGGGTCCCGTCGGCGCGGACGAGGAAGATGTCCTGCTCGACGATGGCCTGCGCGACCGTCGACACGCGTCGTACCGACACCGTGCGCGAGCCGACGACGCCGCCCGCGGTGTCGGCCGCCTGGGCGTTCGCTGTGCCCGATCCGAGCAGCGAGGCGCCGGGCACGGTGCCGGCCGCGATGGCGCCGGCCCCGAGCCGCGCGAACGACCGGCGGGTCGTCGATCGGGTGTGCGAGGTGTCCATGGTTTTGTCTCCCGACGGTGTCCGGCTGGCGTCGCCGCCGATGCTCAGCCGCGGATTTCACGTTCCGACTTAAGCGCCCGGATCGTGGATCGCAATGCCCGCGCCGTGTGCTCCAGATCGGCGTTGTCGTGGGTCGCGGAGACAAACCCGCCGGGGCTGCCCATGACGTCGACGCCGTTGTTCATCAGGCCCATGCGGATCTTGCCCGACAGGGCTGCGTCGCGGGCGCCCTTGAGGCCTTTGAAACCGAGTGCCAGGGGATCGAACGTCGCGGGATCTATTTTCACGCCAAGGGGATTGGGGAAAATCTGGAACGACGACGCCTGGCCGTAGACTCCCCACGGCACGGCCTCGTCGATCACGACCTGCCGCAGCGCGTCGCGCAGGCGTTCGCCCGTGGCGATGGCCTTGGCCGAGGCGTCCGTACCGGCGACGATCTCCAGCGCCGCGACGGCGGCGGCGGCCGACAGAGGGTTAGCGTTGTACGTGCCCGGATGCGGGATCTTGTCCCGCTTGGCCGCCCGCATCGCGGCGAAATCGATCAGGTCCATGATGTCGCGCCGCCCGGCCACCGCCCCTCCGGGCAGGCCGCCGGCCACGATCTTCGCGAGGATGCAGAGATCGGGCTTCACCCCCATCGCCTCCTGCGCGCCGCCGCGCGACCAGCGGAAGCCTGTGATGACCTCGTCGAGGATCAGAAGCACGCCCTGCCTGGCCGTCGCCTCGCGCAAGGCAGCCACGAAGCCGGCGGGCAACGGCACCTGGCCCCACGACGCGCCCGACGGTTCGAGCATGACGGCGGCGATGTCGTCGCGGTCTTCCAGCAGCGCCAGCGTCGGGGCGACGTCGTCGGTCGGCATGACGATCGACTGGTCGACCACGCCCGGCACGATGCCCGAGGGCACGCTGCCGTCGAAGTTCGAGGTGCCGCCCGCGACCACGCCGTCGTGCCAGCCGTGGAAGTGACCGAGGAAGCGCACGATCTTCGATTTTCCCGTGAAGGCCCGTGCCAACCGGATCACCATGTTCGAGGCCTCGGTGCCCGACGCGGTGAAGCGCACCTTTTCGGCGCAGGGGATCAGGCGCGTCACCAGCTCGGCCCAGCGGACCTCGAGCTCGTGCGAGGCACCGAGATGCGTGCCGAGCGCGGCTTGCCGTTGCACCGCCTCGACCACGGCCGGATGGCTGTGTCCCAGCAGCATGGCGCCGTGGCCGCCGAAATAGTCGACGTATTCGTGGCCATCGACGCACCATTTGCGCGATCCCCGGCCATGGCTGGCATAGAGCGGCCACGGATCGAGATAGCGTCCATCGTGGGTGATGCCGCTCGGCAACAGGCGGTCGGCCCTGGCGAACAACGCGCCCGACCCCGGCGTGCGGGCGCGGTAGTCGGCGACTATGGCGGAATTGGTGACGGTTTCGGCGGCGGCCATGGCTGACTCCGGGGAAAGGGGAGCCGAGTTTGCGTCACGTCGGCGGTCGGCGGAACCGCTTTCGCGCAACGCCGCCCCGCGCCACTCGTCGCGTCGGTGGATTGCGTCGCGCCGCCGGCTGGTCGACAGTCGGCGCCGTAACATCGCGGGAGGCGGCAATGCGGTTGAAGGACAAGGTGGCGTTGATCACGGGCGGCGCGTCGGGCATGGGCGCCAGCACGGCACAAATTTTCGCGCGAGAGGGCGCCAGGGTGGTCGTGGCCGACGTTGCCGACGCCGACGGCGCCAAGGTAGCGGCCGATATCCGCGCGGGTGGCGGCGGCGCGCGCTTCGTGCGGCTGGACGTGACCGACGAGGCGGCGTGGATGGCCGCGGTCGCCGCGACCATGGCGGAGTGGGGCCGGATCGATATCCTCGTGAACAACGCCGGCATCAGCGGCAGCTATCCCGACCCGTTCGACACCGGTCTGTGGGACAGACTGATGGACATCAACGCCAAGGGCGTGTTCCTCGGCATGAAGGCGGCGATCCCCGAGATGGTGAAGCGCGGCGCCGGATCGGTCGTGAACATCTCCTCGATCTCCGGTTTCGTCGGCCAGAAGGTCGTCCACATGGGCTACAACGCCTCGAAGGCCGCCGTGCGCGTGATGACGAAGTCGGCGGCCGTGCAGTTCGCCAAGGACGGCGTGCGGGTGAACTCTGTGCATCCCGGCGTCATGCCGCCGATGCGAACCTCGAAGCTGACCGCCGATCCCGCCGTGCGCGAGCGTCTGGTGCGCGCCATCCCGATGGGCCGCGCCGGCCGCATCGAGGAAGTCGCCAACGCCACGCTGTTCCTCGCCTCCGACGAGGCGTCCTACGTCACCGGCACCGAACTGGTGGTCGACGGCGGCTTCCTGGCGATGTGAGGACGCGGCTGCCTACCACCTCGGCTTGCGCTTCTCGTTGAAGGCATCGAGCCCTTCCTGGGCATCGGCGGTGGGGATGATGTTGCACATCGTCTCGATCGTGCTTTCGATGGCGCGACGATATTCGAAGTCGTTGACGCGCATGTAGGAGTCGCGCCCCAGCCGCATCACGACCGGGGATTTCGCCGCGAAGTTGGTGGCGATGGATCGCGCCTTCGCCATCACCTCGGCTTGCGGCACGACGTGGTTCACCAGGCCGATGCGCTCGGCTTCGGTCGCCGTGATCGGCTGGCCGCCGAACAGCAGTTCGAACGCCTTGTGGCGGCCGATCAGGCGCGGCAGGTGGACGAAGTGCATGGCCGGGATCAGGCCGACGTCGATCTCGGGATAGCCGAGGCTGGCGGTCTCGCTGGCCACGATCACGTCGCATGTCACCGTCAGGGTGACGCCGGCGGCGCGGGCGGGGCCCGTGAGCGCCGCGATGGTCGGCTTGCCCATGCGGTACTGCGCGTCGTGGACGCCGATGTAGAGGTTTTCGAGGAAGCCGCGCAGCTTCAGGCCATCGGCGCCCCGGATCATCGCCAGATCCATGCCGCCGCTGAAGGCCTTGTCGAAGGCGCTGGTGAGAATGACGGCGCGCGCTTCCGTGTCCTCGCGGGCGCGGGCGTAGGCCGCCAGCAGATCGTCGATCAATCGCTCGCTCACGGCGTTGACCGGCGGGCGACGCATGGTGATTTCGGCGACGCGGTCGCGCACGACGTAGTCGATCGTTTCGTAGTCGCTCATCCTGGGTGGGTTCCGGCGTGGCTGGAGTTTCGGGCTGGAGTTTCGGCTTGATCGCACATCGCTACCGGTATATAACTTGGTTACTCGTGGGATTTGAAGCCGACCGGCTTGCGGCCACGTTAAAAATCGCTAAAAGGTCGGGAGCCCTCGAAAAGCTCCGCCCTTGATTGGTCGGGGCTTTTTCGTTGCGTCGTCCGCGGGCGCGCGACGACGGGAGGATGCCATGGACGGCGACACACCGGTCTACAAGGGACGTGGGCTGACGGCGCGCGACGACGCCGACATCGGCCGCTGGCGGCCCGCCACCCGTGCCGTGCGCGGCGGCTTGCGGCGCAGCGAGTTCGGCGAGACGTCCGAGGCGTTGTTCCTGACCTCGGGCTACGTCTACGGCAGCGCCGAGGAAGGCGAGGCGGCGTTCTCCGGCACCCACGAGCGTTTCCAGTATTCCCGCTTCGGCAACCCGACCGTGTCGACTTTCGAGGACCGGCTGGCCGCGCTGGAAGGCGCGGAAGCGTGTCGGGCGACCGCGACCGGCATGAGCGCGGTGTTCTACGCCCTGCTGGCGCTGTTGAAGTCGGGTGATCGCATCGTGGCAGCGCGCCAGCTGTTCGGTTCCTGCCATTACATCATCACCGAGCTGCTGCCGCGTTTCGGCATCGAGCACGAGCTGGTCGACGGTCGCGATCTCGACGCGTGGGCCACGGCGTTGTCGCGGCCTGCCAAGGCGGTGCTGTTCGAAACGCCGTCCAATCCGACGCTCGACATCGTAGACATTCGCGCGGTGTGCGATCTGGCGCACGCGGCTGGCGCCCGCGTCGTGCTCGACAACGCCTTCGCCACGCCGATCCTGCAGCGACCGATGGAGTTCGGCGTCGACATCGTCGTGCACTCGGCCACCAAGTACATCGATGGCCAGGGCCGCACGCTGGGTGGTGCCGTGCTGGGCCCGCGCGGCTTCATTCTCGACGAGCTGCAGCCGATCACCCGCAACACCGGCCCCAGCCTCAGCCCGTTCAACGCCTGGGTGATGCTGAAGGGGCTGGAGACGTTGTCGCTGCGCATCGAGCGGCACTGCGCCAGCGCCACGCGGGTGGCCGACGCGCTGGCGGCGCATCCCGCTGTATCGCGCGTGATCTATCCCGGTCGCGCCGACCATCCCGCCCACGCGCTGGCGGCCAAGCAGATGTCGGCGTTCGGCGGCGTCGTCGCGTTCGAGCTCAAGGCCGGCAAGTGGGCGGCGTTCCAGACGTTGAACCGGCTGAAGCTGGTCGACATCTCCAACAATCTCGGCGACGCCAAGAGCCTTGTCACCCATCCCGCCACCACCACGCACAAACGCGTCGGCGAGGCCGAGCGCGCGCGTCAGGGCATCGGCGAC